>JBGOVD010000128.1:0-6216 GCA_041477935.1 Dissulfurispiraceae bacterium
CCCGGTTCGGCCGGTCTTGCGCCCTGGTTAATTACCGCGCCGAGGATACGTCGTAGAGGGACCATGCCGCCGTGACAGTTGATCTCGATTACGTCTTCGCGCGTGTACGTCTTCGGGGCCTTCATAACCGTTACTATAACCTCATCGATCCTTTCGGACGTAGAGGGGTCTTTGATAAAGCCATGGATGACGGAGTGCGACCGGGTGTCTGCAAGGCGTTTATTTGTTGGAGAGATGAAAATGCGATCTGCGATTGAAACGGCTTCTTTACCGCTCAGACGGACTATGCCGATGCCCCCCTCTCCGGGAGGCGTCGACACTGCCGCTATAGTATCATCGGGAAAGTTCATGAGATGCTGCCCAAGGAGTTACTACCTCCTTACTCCTCCTCTATTAACATGGAGGCGACGGGGCTTATTCGGATTAATCCGACTTCTTATTGATATAGAACTGCTGCGCGATGCTCAGGATATTATTGACAAGCCAGTAAAGGACAAGGCCTGACGAAAAATTCAGGAATATGAACGTGAACATGATCGGCATAAGCATCATGATCTTCTGTTGTTTAGGATCCGCCGTCGACGGCGTCATCTTCTGCTGGATGAACGAAGTGGCGCCCATAAAAAGCGGAAGCGGGCCGAGGGCAAAACCTCCTAAAAACGGGATCTCATGGGGTATATGGCCGAAGAGCGTATCAGGAGCCGCAAGATCATGGATCCAGAGCATGAATGGCGCCTGCCTCAGTTCGATCGCAGTAGAGAGTATCGAATAGAGTGCAAAGAAGACGGGCATCTGTAGAAGCATCGGCAGACAGCCGCCCATCGGGCTCACCTTGTTTGTCTTGTAAAGGGCCATCATTTCTTGCTGCATTTTCTGAGGATCGCTCTTGAATTTCTCCCTGATTTCAGCCATCTTTGGTTGTATATCGGCGAGTTTCTTCATGGACTTCTGCCCTTTGCTGATCAACGGGAAGAAGGGGATCCTCGTGATGATAGTCAGAAGTATGATCGCAACCCCGTAATTGTGGGACAGGCCGTACAGCCACTTCAGAAACCAGAAGAGCGGTCTCGCTATAATCGAGAAGAAGCCGAAGTCGATGATATGTTCCATGCCCGAGTTGTTTTTTTCAAGAATATCATATTCCTTGGGACCGGCATAGATAAGATATGAGTTCTCTCCGCCCTTCATCCTGAGGTCTACGACCGCGGTATTGTCCTTAGCCCACGAATGAGCTTCAACAACCGGGGTTTTGGGGACGATAAATGACGCAAAGTATTTATCTTCCTGCGCGATCCATTTGATCCCCTCTTTTTCAACCTTCATTACCTTGAGGTCCGAAGCCTTTATCGCGACCCTGTCGGCATCCTTGAGAATTACCGGACCCAGGTGATCGGCGGCTGACTTGTCGAACAGCCCGAAATCAGTACCGAGGGTTATTACATATGAATCGATGCCTTTCACCTCGTCCTTTAGTGCTATCGCATAATCACCCTGATTGAAGGTGAAGGTCCTGCGAATCCGGACGCCGCCTGCGTTATATTCGAACACAATATTGGCAGTTTTAGCAGAGGCACTCAACTTCGTGCCGGACCCGGCAACAGAAAAATCGACACCGGCATACTGAAAACCCTCATCAAGCCCGATTGATAACGCAGGCAGGGCGTCATTACCCCGCAGGACGATCTGGGCTCCCTTGTCATCTTTATATTGTTTCAGCTCCAGCTGTTTTATCGTTGCACCGCGCGAACTCAGAACTACCTTGTAAAAATCGTTCTCAACGGTAACAGTCTTTTCAGGTGCATTTGCCGCCGGCTTGGGTGTCGGGACGGCCGCTGCAGGCACGGACTTAGGCTGCCCGTTCTCAGGTGCCTGTTGCTCTGCCTTGGCGGGTTCCTGCTGCTGCGGTGCGGCAGGCGGCGGAGTCGTCTCTTTCATGAAGAATTGAAATCCTATGAGAACAAAAACAGATAAAGCTATGGCGATCAGCGTATTTTTTTCCATGGCAGGTCCCCTATCCCTCTCCTTATCGTACCGGGTCGTATCCGCCGGGATGGAAAGGATGACATTTCAAAATTCTCTTTAACGAGAGCAGTCCGCCCCTGACTACCCCATATTTGTTCACTGCTTCGAGGGAATATTCGGAACATGTCGGAACGAATCTGCAACTCGCAGGCAGTAACGGCGATATCAGATATCTGTAAATCCTGATAAGCACTGTCAGTAAAACCTTCACTGATGCAATTATCCCGCCAGACGGGTCCTTCCTTTGGCCCTTCTGTTTTTCAATATCCTTCTTCCGCCCCTGGTGCTCATCCTCGTACGAAAACCGTGTGTTTTTTTCCGTCTCGAGCAGTGCGGATTATAGGTGGTGTAAGTACCCATTATTACCTCCGAATCAATAATTTCCAGAAACGAAATTATACTTGCTTCTGACCTGCAAAGTCAAATGCGGGGGACGGCTCCAAATCCGCCCCTGCCTCTCCGGACCTCTTTATTTCCAGAACTCCTCGAACTTGCCGTTCCTGGTGATCCAAACTATATAAGGCGCCTGGGCCACATCTCCATGCTCATTGAACTTGATCTTGCCCAGAGCAGTCATGAACTCCTTAGCCCTGATTTTATCAATTACATTCCTGCCATCGGCCGACCCGGCTTCCTTTGCTGCCTCCAGGAGGATGTTAACAGCCACATAGGCATAAATCGAGTAGGGTCCGAGTTCGCCGTATTTCTTCTTGTATTTGTCTATGAAATCCTTGGCAGCCGGGATATGCGCAGGGTCCGGGCTGAAGGTCAGATAAGTGCCCTCGGCAGCTTTATCTCCTGCAATCTCGACAAACTTCTGATCGATCGTGCCGTCTCCGCTCATAAAGGGAGCATTTATTCCGATTTCTCTGGCCTGTTTGACGAGCAATCCTGCGTCCGCATAAATTCCGCCGAAATAGACCAGTTCGGGGCTTTTCTGTTTGATCGAGGTCAGGACAGTCTTAAAGTCCTTGTCACCCCTGGTAATGCCGCCGTAATACACTATTTCTATGCCTTTGCCGAGGTCATCCCTGAAGATATCCGCAAGGCCCTGTCCGTAAGTGGTCTTGTCGTGAAGAACTGCGACCTTTCTGAGTTTGAGTTTTTCCCGCACGAACTGGGCCGCTGCCTTGCCCTGCTGGTTGTCGGTCCCGCAGACCCTGAATACGCCTTTGTATCCCTTTTCGGTGAGAAGGGGGTTAGTCGATGCCGGGGTAATCATGGGCTTACCGCCGCGCTCGTAAACATCAGACGCCGGAATCGAACAGCTCGAATTAAAGTGGCCGACAATGCCGATGACCCCTTCATTAACAAGCTTGTTTGCAATAGCCACGGCCTGCTTGGGATCGGACTGATCGTCTTCGATGTCAGCCTCAATCTTGCTGCCGAGGATACCGCCGCCGGCGTTCCACTCTTCAATCGCGATAGAAGCGCCGTTTCTGAAATCGGTCCCCATCTTGGCATCCGGTCCGGTCATCGGGCCCGCAATGCCGACCTTGACCATCTTTTCCTTTTTTTGGCATCCGCCTGTCAAAACGACGACTGCAATGAGGATTACAGCAAATAACCTGGTTGCTTTCGAAACGGACATTTCTGCCTCCTGCAATTACTGGATTATTGCCGACAGCGGCATTTGCGAAAACCTGTATATTTTCACCGACTGGCCGCGAGTTGTCAAGATTATTCCGGGGGCGCCGATAAAATACTACTTGTGTTTGACAATATAAGGGGATTAGGTTATTGTAAGCTATGGGAATTGTAGGGGCATCTTCATTAGGCGACCTCCTGCTGCAATCAAAATTAATCACGGAAGAGCAGCTTCTCGAAGCGCTCGGAGTCCAGAAAAAAGAGCGACAGAAGCTTAGCACCGTCCTTCTGAAGCTGAAATTCATCAGCGAAGAAAGCCTCACGATGATCCTGAGCAAGCAGTACGGCGTTCCCCCCGTCAACCTCGCCGCCACAACGATAGACAAAACTGCTTTGAAGCTTGTTCCTTACGATACGGCAAAGAAATGCCAGCTTATTCCACTTTCATACTCGGCGGGCGAACTGAAGATCGCCATTGCTGACCCGTCGAACAACTTCGCCATAGACCATATCCGCTTTCTTACCGGGATGAAACTGCGTCTTTATGTCGCTTCAGAATCGGCCGTCATGAACACCATAGAGGCACAATATACTTCAAAAGAAAAATCCGAAAACAGCAAACGCATACCTGCGCCTCGCCACGCTCCGGGACAGACTGTCGGCCAGTCCGCTGTCCAGACACCGCCCTCCGTTGAGGAAAAGAACAACTTTACCGAAGACCGTACATTCATCCAGGAAATGAATTATGTCGTCGATGACGGGCATGCAGAAGGGAAGGACCGCGTCGAAGAAAAAGCGTTCATGGAAGATGACCTGTCCAAGGTTATCGGCAGCGCGCTCGATGAAATCACGGTAGTCGAGGACGAAGAAGATGCAATGGGGAGGATAGACGTCGACGCCCCTATCATCAAGCTGGTCAATAACGTCATGTTCAACGCGCTCAAGTCCAGGGCCAGCGATATTCATATAGAACCTTCTGAAGAAATGCTTCGAGTCCGGTATCGCGTTGACGGCGTGCTTCATTCCGGCCTGAGACTGCCTACCAAGATCAAGAATGCCATAATCTCCAGGGTGAAGATCATGGCCCACCTCGACATTTCAGAAAGAAGACTGCCTCAGGATGGAAGGATCAAACTCAAATTCGGCAATAAAAAAGAGGTCGATTTCCGCGTTTCGACGCTGCCCACACTCTATGGCGAAAAGGTAGTCCTCAGGATACTGGACAAATCGAGCCTGCAGCTCGACATGGCCAAGCTTGGTTTTGACGAGAAGCCGCTGGAGGATTTTCTTGAGGCGATCGAGAAGCCCTATGGAATGATCCTCGTTACGGGACCGACAGGAAGCGGCAAAACTACAACCCTGTATTCAGCGCTTCAAAGAATCAACAAACCGGGGGTCAATATCATGACCGCTGAAGACCCTGTCGAATACAATTTCTTCGGCATCAACCAGGTGCAGATGAAGGAGGAGATAGGACTTACTTTTGCGGCGGCCCTCAGGTCCTTTTTGAGGCAGGATCCCGATATAATCATGGTCGGTGAAATCAGGGACTTCGAAACCGCCGAGATAGCGGTCAAGGCCGCCCTTACGGGCCACCTGGTGCTTAGCACGGTCCATACCAACGACGCTCCGAGCACTATAACGAGGCTTGTCAACATGGGCATTGAGCCCTTCCTGGTGTCGTCATCGATAGTCCTTATAGTGGCCCAGAGGCTCGCAAGAAAGATTTGTCCCAAGTGCAAAGAGGAGCACAAGGCTTCAGACGCCGCTCTTCTCAAAATCGGCTTTCCTCCGGATGAAATCGGCAAATTCACATGCTATCGCGGGGCCGGATGCCCTAATTGCAACAACACCGGGTATCGTGGAAGAATCGCCCTTTATGAGGTTATGCCGGTCAAAGAGGCGCTGAAGGAATTGATCCTCCAGGGCGCATCGTCGCTTGACATCAAGCGGGAGGCAGTAAGTCTCGGGATGGTTACCCTCCGACAGAGCGGCGTCAGAAAAGCGATGGATGGCATGACCTCGATCGAAGAGGTCCTCAGGGTATCCTTCGAAGATTGATAATCCTGCATTTCACCCGTTTCCGCCATTGACAAACACGCTGGATTAGTGTACTATTTGACATTGCGTTGCGGATTGCCGTTTCATTCTCGTAAAATTATAAATGCACGGGAGAAGGTATGGAGAAACAGAGCCTCATTTTGCCGCACGATAATTTAGCAGCGAGGTTGTCATGAACCTGATAAAGAACACTATTTCCTCGAAACTCATCTTCTTTAATTTCATCATGGTGACACTGGTAGTTCTCCTTACCGTAGGCATGTGCCTGATTCAATTCAGAAACGATCTGATCAAGCAAGCTGAAAGTGCACAGGAGAAGGACTTAAAAATGTTTTGGGAAGTTCTGAGGCAAAAGGGCGAAGACTTTAAGGTGGTTAACGGAAAGCTGATGGCGGGAGACTATGTCATCAACGACAACTTCGAGTTGCCGGACAAGATCAAGGATATAGCCGGTGGAGTCGCAACTATTTTTATGGGCGACGTGAGGGTGTCAACCAATATCATCGGTGCCGATGGAAAGCGGGCTGTCGGAACAACCCTTCAGGG
>JBGOVD010000168.1:0-5274 GCA_041477935.1 Dissulfurispiraceae bacterium
CGTAAGGGGTATTGACCGTCTTCTCCTTTATGTTCTTCATAAGACGAGGATCGTCCATTCCCGACCCGCCGATAATGCCTATCTTAATCATGCTCATTATTGCTCCCTGTTCTTATTGGAATAAATTAAACGATAAAGGAAGGTGATTCTGATTGTCAATTCATTCCCATCAAGCGCTTTCATGCTTCCACCCTGTTCCTGCCCATTTTCTTTGCTGTATAAAGCGCATCGTCGGCTTTTTTGATGAGGGTGGTTGCGGAGTCCGTGTCCGATAATTCAGCCACCCCTGTACTTAGGGTAATATTGCCAACCATTGGATAGCAGTGCTGTTCAACCGAAGTGCGTATCTTCTCAGCAATTGACATGGCTCCGTCAATCCCTGTCTCCGGACAGATAATTATGAATTCTTCTCCTCCGTAACGCGCAAAGGTGTCGACTTTTCTGATTACGTCCTCCACAATTCGTACGGTCGTTTTGAGAACCAGGTCTCCTATATTATGCCCGTATTTATCGTTCACTTGTTTGAAATAGTCGAGGTCGAGCAGGAGCAGCGAAAGAGGTCGGTGATAGCGGGCCGATTTCTCGACCTCTATCTCCAGCATGTCGAAAAGCTTTCTCCTGTTGTAGATCATGGTCAAAGGATCTTTCTCCGAAAGTTCGCGCAGATTCTCCTCTCTGTGTTTCAGCACGGTGATATCACGGATGGACTCAATCGCTCCTATTACATTATCATTAGAATCGACCAGGGGAACCGCCCTCGTCAATACATATGCTTCACCATATTTGGCTCCATGAATGTAGCCCTCACCTACAACTACTCTGCCCTCTTTTCTTACATTTGAATATAGCCGCGCTACTTCTTCGGCGGGCTTAAGCACTACATCGACCAGCATGGGTCGCCGCAAGCCATAGAACGGAAGGGAATACTCCTGTTCTCCTTTCCCCAATATTTCCTCGGCCTTCACCCCCGTATAATCTTCAGCAGCCCTGTTCCAGGTAGTGACTCTCCCCTCAAGATTAACTGCAAAGGTTGTGTCCGGAAGGAAATCGATAATGTCCTTAAGTCTGTTTTCTGACCGTCTCAGCGACTCTTCAGCCTGATTTCGCTTTCCCACCATCTTTTCGTAGGCATCGAGAACCTTATTGATATCTACGGCAAGCAGGCCTATCTCATCTGTTCCCTTTACATCAAGCCGCCCGGTCGGCTCGCCTTCCGCTGCAGATAAGGCTGATGAAAAACTCTGCATCATCTTCCCGTACTCCTTGACGGGCCGGGATATGAAGCCGCCGCCGATGATAAATGTTGTTATTGTTACGACCACGGAAATGAAAATAAGCATGCCGAATATGCCGGCCAGCAACTTCCACACAGTCCCCATCACATCGTCAGTATATATCCCTGAGCCCACGTACCAGCCCCAGGGTTTATAAAACCTTATATAGGATATTTTAGGAGAAGGTTTGGCATCTTTAGTTCTGGGAAAAGCGTATTCGACAAACCCTTCGCCCTTTTGGGCGGCAATCTTAACCGCTTCCTTGAGATAATACTTGCCATTAGCGTCTTTAAAAAAATCGAGCTCTTTGCCTTCAAGATCCTTTCTGGGGTGTGCGAGCATCATTTGGGAATCGTTAACCCATACATAGTTGTCCTCATTTTTGCCGAATTGGAAATTGTAGATCCGTGCATGAGCCCTTTTCTTTGCCTCTTCCACCGTAAATTCGCCATTAGCGGCACGCCGATCGTATTCCGATATGAGTCCGTAGGCCATTTGAACAGCACTTACTACGGTCTCTTTTTTGTCCTCAGTAATCTTTTCTTTTGTCACGGGCAGCATATAAACTAACATCCCGATCATTACAAGACCTACTGCGGAGATCGGCATGAATGAGATCTTCCAGAATATCGGCAGGTTTCGGAACTTTATAAAATCCTTAACAGTGGTTTTTATTGTCATATTCTCATACCTATAGGTCACTCATCAAATCATATCATATGGCGCTGATTATACCATAATGATACCCGCCACAGCTGCCTTGTCTTAACGTAGCAAATACCCATCTCTTGCTGATATTTATTGTCTTCCGGAAAACCCACCTTGACATGCCTTGGATATGATTCTGACGCAGGACTCTTATGATTGCTATAGTCTCCCAAGGTAAGGAGCTGGATTCCTCAATTTTAGCACATTGTGGTACAGCCTGAACCACACATTTTAGATTATAGCAACGAACTTGCATATACCGTGATAGTCGTCACAAAGGCAGTGATATGAACTTCCATCTCAAGGTGTCTGAATGTTCTGTGTCTGGATCTTATTTGAAGACAGTTATACGGCGGGCTGTAAAGGCATGATGTCGCCTTAATACGCTTGACTTGCCGGAATAAGAAGCAACTTACCTGCTTATCAGCGATATGAAAGTGAAGATCAGGATAGTGATGCCAATATAGCCGTTCATGTTGAAAAAGGCCATGTTGAGCTTGCTCAGATCATTAGACTTAACCAGCGAATGCTCGTAAGTCAATAATACACCGATGATGACAAGTCCGATGAAATACCATGCGTTCAAATGAAAAATCATCCCGGTCGCAATAAAAAGTCCGAAGGTAAACCCGTGAAGTATCCTGGAGATAATAAGTGATTTTTCGATGCCGAACCTTCGCGGCACAGAGAAGAGCCCGTGCTGTCTGTCAAAATCGATGTCCTGGAGGGCATAGAGTATGTCAAACCCGGCAAGCCACAAAATAACGGCCACAGCCAAAGGAACTATCTCTGCGTCAAAAGTGCCGCGCACGGCAATCCAGGCGCCGAGAGGGGCTCCGGATATGGCTAGCCCCAGAACAAAGTGTGAAGCCCATGTAAATCTTTTCGTGTATGAATACAAGACAAGGATGCCTATTGCA
This sequence comes from Dissulfurispiraceae bacterium, assembly GCA_041477935.1. GTDB lineage: Bacteria > Nitrospirota > Thermodesulfovibrionia > Thermodesulfovibrionales > Dissulfurispiraceae > Fen-1308. Next base: position 2,903 of record JBGOVD010000168.1, read on the forward strand.
ATTGGGGAAAGCATGAAGCAGAGAGGGTTTAGTTTATATGCCGCAAATACCAATACGCCCAGCGAAATAGCAGTAAAAAACAATGCTTCGGTGACATTGATCTTGCCTGCCGGGATTTCACGCTTGCTGGTCCTCGGATTATCTGCATCGATCTTTCTGTCGATTATTCTGTTAAGCCCCATCGCCCCAGATCGCGCTCCGACCATGGCAACAGCGATCCAGAGGATCTCATGGAAAGCGGGCATCCCCTTCGCAGCCAGCAACGCCCCCACAAAGGCAAAGGGAAGGGCGAAGACCGAATGAGAGATCTTGATCATCCGCAAATAAAGAACTGTCTTATCAAAAAAGGTTTTCATAGTCATGTATGATACCACAGGTACAGCAGGCAGCTGCCATAACCGGTGCATCAAGAAGCTTGCGATTTTGTTTATCGTTTCTCCTTAGTATATTGTAAAGAAGGAGCCATCGGCATCCGACCATTTATTCTTGATTAAAGGCCGAAATCTATGTTAATAAATTCGAGCAACTCATTCATCGAGGACAGGAGGAATCAATGAACCCCGAGGATATCAAGTATCACAAGGAGCACACCTGGGCGAAGGTCAAGGGGAAAAAAGCTACGATCGGGATTACCGACTATGCGCAGGAATCTCTCGGAGATATAGTCTATATCGATCTGCCCGAGACCGATATAGAGGTCGATGCGAATACCGAGATCACCGAGATAGAATCGACCAAGGCCACCTCCGCGGTAATCTCACCGGTTAGCGGGACGATCATCGAGATAAATGACAAGCTTGCCGATTCGCCGGAGATCATAAACGAAGACCCTTACGGGAAGGGCTGGATTGCGATAATCGAAATGGACAATCCGTCCGAAGTTGATGCGCTGATGGATGCCGACGAGTATGAGGGCTATATTGATGAGGAGAGCAAGTGAGACTTGCGATCATCGGCTCCGGCCCGGGCGGATATGTTGCGGCCATCAAGGCCGCTCAACTCGGTGCGGAAGTGACGGTTATCGAAAAGGAAGAGGTCGGCGGAACATGCCTTAACTGGGGCTGCATCCCGACAAAAACATTGAGCGCCTCAGCCGAGGCCCTTCACAGAGCCCAAAAGCTCGCGGAATACGGAATCGAGATGCCGGGTGATGCAAGGCCCAATATCTCGAAGATTATGGAGCGCAAGGACAAGGTTGTCGCAACTCAAGTAAAAGGAATCCGCTCTCTTTTCAAGTACAGGAATATCAATCTCGTAGCGGGCCGCGGGAGGCTTCAATCTCCCGGAAGCATTGAAGTGGAAATGCGGGATGGATCGAAAGAACTTCTAGAAGCCGACCGGATTATTATAGCCACCGGATCAAGGCCCGCTCTCATAAGCACCTTCCCCTTCGACGGCGAAGCCATACTCTCGAGCAACGATGCCGTAAATCTGAAGCAGCTTCCCCAAAGCCTTATTATTATAGGTGCTGGTGTTATCGGGTGTGAGTTCGCGTGCATATTCGCTGAATTCGGAGTCGAGATCACCATGGTCGAACTCCTGGACAGGGCCGTCTCTACTGAAGACCATGAAATCTCGGATGTGCTCGAAAGGGAACTGAAAAAGAAAAAGATCAAACTCATGACCGGCGTCAGGGTGGAGAAGGTTGAGGGACGGCCTGACGGTATACATGTTTTTTTAGAAGGAGGCAAAGAACTCACCGCAGAGAAACTCCTTGTTTCCATTGGGAGGCAATTCAATACCGAAGATATCGGCCTCGAAGCCCTTGGAATAGTTAAAGGCGAACGAGGCGAGATATGCGTCGATAATCGAATGGAGACAAATGTAAAAGGGATTTATGCAATAGGTGACGTCGCAGGAGGAATACTCCTGGCCCATGTGGCCTCAAAAGAAGGGATTGTCGCTGCCTTCAATGCCTGTGGGGGAGATATGATAATGGATTATTCGGTCGTTCCCGCTGCAATCTTTACCTCGCCTGAAATAGGGTCTGTCGGCTTGCGCGAGCATCAGGCGCAGGGGAAGGGCATTTTGATAAAAACAGGCCATTTCCAATTTCGCGCGCTTGGCAAGGCTCACGCGATGGGCGAGATCGCTGGTATAATTAAAGTTGTCGCCGATGCGGAAACCGACAGGCTGCTGGGAGTGCATATCATCGGGCCGCACGCGTCGGACATCGTGCATGAAGGGGCGTTGGCGGTAAAGGCAGGACTGACTGCAAAGGCGGTTGGAGAAATGATTCATGCTCATCCAACCCTTTCGGAAGGGCTTATGGAAGCTTTTGAGGACGTTCATGGCATGGCGATTCATGTTGCGAAGTCGTAAGGGCGAAAGGCCGTTCGCCCTTACACAAAATAAATCGTAAGGGGGAAATC
>JBGOVD010000282.1:0-3850 GCA_041477935.1 Dissulfurispiraceae bacterium
AAACATAACCTCTGGAGACCGGAGTGCAGCGTGGTCTTTGTCGGCTTTCAGGCCGAAGGAACTCTGGGACGAGAGATTATCGGCGGGTCAAGAAAAGTCTTGGTCCTTGGCGAGCCAATAGCAGTTCGAGCCGGGATATACACGATTAACGGATTCTCGGCCCATGCAGACCGGAAAGAGCTCCTGGAATGGCTCGGCGGATTCGGGAACAAGCCTGAAGTCTTCATTGTCCACGGAGAAGAATCGGTTTCACTCGAATTTTCGAAAACCGTCAGCGAGAAATACGGTTTCACAACCCATGTCCCCGTTCAGGGGGAGGAATTCGAGATCTGAAGCGCCCTGTCATTTGCATCCGGCATAAAGGGGCCGGCGCATCTATCAAATAAGATTCAATATCCCGGCCTCCATGGTTTCCAGGTTTATAACCGCCGCCGAAGGCTTGCCGTAAAGCCATCCCGAGACCTCTCCTGGATTTACGACGAGCGTATTTTTCACCCGCTTGATTACAGGCTCATGAGTATGGCCGTAAACAACGAGATCAAAATGGCCGCTGTCTGCAAGGGCCTCAACAACCCCCGGCTCGTGCATCACAACTATTTTCCTTTCATGCAACCTGAATATGTATGGTTGAGTAAATATCCGGCCCTGATACATATTGTTAAGAAGGACCCTGTCACCGTCGTTGTTGCCGAAGATGCCGGTGAAGCCGCCTGTGAAATGTTTCATCACCCGATATGTGAATGGTGAAGTATAATCTCCGGCATGTATGATGTGTTCGACATTATTGGCCCGGAATATGTCGAGTGCCTTCTTCAGATTGTCGAGATTGTCATGGGTATCAGAAAGAATTCCTATGATCACATGGCCTCCTGGCAGCTGCAGGGCACGGCATGCCGTGCCTCTACCTGTTTCCCAAAGGCAAATAAGCCTTTGGATTCAGGTCGATGCCTGCGCGTTCTCCTGAAATAAAATGGTGATACCCGGCGGCTGCTATCATTGCCGCATTATCGGTGCAAAGATTACGCGAAGGCAGATACAGTTCGACCTCCTTGTCGGCTGCCATTTCCTCCATCCTCATTCTCAGTGCGCTGTTCGCTGCAACGCCGCCGGCTAGTGTCACCCGTCTGATGCCTTTTTTCACAATAGCCCATTCAACCTTCCTCACAAGCACATCCACTACGGCCGCCTGAAACGACGCCGCAATATCTTTGATGAATTGTAAGTTCCCGATCGGCGATCCTGCACCCTGCACCTTGTTCCTGACTGCCGTCTTCAGGCCGCTGAAGCTGAAATCCAATGATTCCGGGAGATAGGCCCTCGTAAAACCGAAGGCTTTCGGGTCGCCGTCCGCAGCAAGCCCATCGACGACCGGTCCGCCGGGATAACCGAGTCCCAGCAGTTTGGACACCTTGTCATAAGCCTCCCCGGCAGCATCGTCCCTTGTCCGTCCAAGTTCTATGTATCTGCCGAATCGTTCGACCAGGTAGAGGCTCGTATGACCTCCGGATACTACAAGCGAGAGAAAAGGGAATTCGGGTTGCTTTTCTTCCAGAAAGATCGAGAAGATATGGCCTTCGAGATGATTCACGGCTACAAGCGGAACCTTGCGCGCATAGGCGATAGCTTTTGCAAACCCGCAGCCGACGAGCAGTGATCCGATGAGTCCGGGTCCATGACAGACCGCCAAGGCATCCAGTTCATCGAGGTAAATGCCCGCTTGCTGCAACGCCTCGTGAACGACGGGCCAGATCATCTCGATGTGTCTCCTCGATGCAAGCTCCGGCACTATGCCGCCGTATTTCTTGTGGATTTCGGTCTGCGAGGAAACGACGTTGGACCTGATATCACGGCCGCCGCATACTACAGCCGCGGAGGTATCGTCGCACGAGGTATCGACGCCGAGGACGATCATACCGGCATTCCCATCTTCTGCTCTTCCGATATTCCGTGCTATTGCATGCTGCCGTAAGAATGCAAGCCGCTCAGGAGCAGGTTGACTCCGAGATAAGTAAATATGGTGCAGGCAAACCCGATTACTGCCATGATGGCGATCTTATTGCCTCTCCAGCCACGCATGTGGCGTGCATGTATATAGAATGCATATACGAACCAGGTAATCAGGGACCAGGTCTCCTTCGGGTCCCAGCTCCAGTATTTGCCCCAGGCCTGGTCTGCCCATATAGCGCCGAAGATAAGTCCGCCGAGTGTGAAAATCGGAAAGCCTATGGCGATAGTTTTATAGGTAAGGTCGTCGAGCACATCCGGGGTCAGGGACAACGCCGCAATGATTTTCCTGAGATGAAACCCGTATCTCCAAACCAGATAAACGACAGCCGCCAGGGCCGCTGCGCTTATTGCGACTATTACGCCGGAGCCGCTCCGGAAGCTGGCCTTGAAGAGATAATTTTGTATGAAAGCCTCCGGCGTCTTTGCCGATATTCTTAATGTTACAAAGTCGAACCCCATAGCTATAAATGACGTAATAAAGAGCGCGAGAGTCACTGTCCAGAAGACATATGGGAAGCTCTTCCTGTCTTCCGCGGTCACCGCCAGGTACATAAGCGCAGTGGCGCAGGAAATGGCAAAGGCCGCATAGGCAATGAAGCTCATCGTCACATGCGCAAGGAGCCAGTTGCTCTGCAGCGCAGGAACGAGGGGCTGGATCTCAGTCGAGACCCCGGCTATGCTTATAAAAGCGAGGGTAATGCCGGCTATGGGAGTAATGAAGGCCCCGAACGACCGGGTTTTGTATTTCCATTCGATAATGAGATAACCGAGTATCAGGCACCATACAAAAAATACCAGCGATTCATAAAGGTTGGTCAGCGGGACGGACCTAAGGACCCCGAGACGGCCAATATCATAAAATTCTTTCCACCTTAATCCGAAGGCCAGCGTCTGCGATGCAAAACCGATCATCGTAGCCGTTGTCCCGATAACTCCGATCGTCGACTTTTTAAAGGCTAGATATACAATATAGGCGACCATCGCAAGTATGTACACAATCGTGGCAACGCCGAAAAAAAATGAGCTATTCATAAAAACCCTCCGTGCCTCCTTTGAAATCTAAGCCTTGTCCTGCAGTTCTTTAACAAACCGGTCGAGTGTCCGGCCAAAGGCTATCCTGTTCTTGTTGATGGACGAGGCAATTGTGAGCCTTGTTGAATTCTTTTCCTCGCGGAGCCTGATCCATATCCTGGCATGACTCATGAAAAAAGCGGTGTAAAGGCCAAGAGCCATCACTATGCATCCCAGGTACACGATCCATACGCCGGGGTCCTTTCTCACCTGAAGCCCCGTGTACTGCACTCCCCACAGGTCTTTGAACTCCACAGTTCCGATAGGCGATTTCCAGGTTTCCGGATACCTCTTCAGTACCCACTGCCTGAATTTCGGCTTGCCTGCCTCGGAGAATTCGACGAAGGCGGCAGGATTGTTCATCGATTCCGCGTAGGTGAAAAGTTTGCCCGATTGGTCAACCCCGAGTGCCGGAGTGAAGTCTGCGACCACTCCTGCGAAATTGGTGCCCTGAACGGCAAAGGGTTCGCCGAATTTGACCGAAATATCCTGGGCCTTGCCACCTGAGGGTGTAACCGTGAACTTGAAGACTGCGTTCCTGTTCGGTTCAAATCCGAAACTGGACTGGTAAAAGGTAATGCCGTTATACGTGAGCGGAGAGTTGACCTCGATCTCTTTCTTCATTACTTCCTTCCCGCGCTCGATTACCGTCAACCAGCTTTTATACTCCTTCGGCCTGTCTGAATCGGGGTAAAAATTAACATCGAAATCATCGCAGCGCAACTCGAATCCCAGCGGGATCTCCCGCCCGTTGCTCCTGAACGCAACAGGT
>JBGOVD010000103.1:0-6975 GCA_041477935.1 Dissulfurispiraceae bacterium
AAGAACTACGGATCGTTTCAACACATTGTAGAACCTTCTGTGGAGTTTACTTTTATTCCATCGGCGAAGGTTCTGCCCCTCTTCGATGCGACAGAGCTGCCTGCCAGGACGACCCTGGTCAAGTTTATCCTGTTCAACAAGTTCATGTTCAGAGATCTGGATGTTTCACTTCGCTTTTCTCAGCCCTATGATTTCAACTCCGACAATTCCAATGTGGTTGTCGATAATTTCAACGCTATAGCAGACGGTATCAGCATTCCTCCCGGAAGCGCCCATCACCTGCAGCCGACCCGCCTGGAAGGAGCTGTCAGCGGAGCCGCGCTGCCGGTCAATTTCAACTTCGATGTTGCCTATGATATCGGCGACAACCGGCTGAATAACCTCAACTCGGGTTTCAGTTTCAAGGTGTTCAAAGATATTACGCTCGGACTGGGCGAACGCTATTCGCGCGTTGACGACCTGATGCTCTATACGCTGGGGGTTAACGTTCCAATTGACAAGCATTGGGCGCTGAACGCATCAGCCGGCTATGATGCGAAGGGGCCGGGGCTCAGGGACTTTTCGTTGACAACAACCTACAAAGAGCAGTGCTGGAATGTGAGTATGATAGTTACGAGGAGACCTGCCGATCAAATCAGACCGTCCGAGTATTCCTATCTGCTTCTGATTGAATTGAAGGGAATCGGAGCATTCAAGCTCTGATGAATATCGTTGTAAATCTGAACAAGGACAAGGGTATCACTTCCCAGGCTGCGGTCACTGCTGTAAAAAGGGTCTTTAAGATAAGGAAGGCCGGCCATACCGGCACCCTCGATCCGATTGCGACCGGTGTCATGCTCGTATGCCTCAATGAAGCGACGAAGATTGCCTCGCTTGTCGAATCACTCGAAAAGGAATATGTCGCAACCGCGAAGCTCGGGGAATCAACCGACACCTTCGATTCCGAGGGCAAGATCATCAGGACTGCAGCGGACATCAGGACTACCGCCGATGATATCGAAAAGATCCTGCCCCGATTTTCAGGAGAGATCGAGCAGGTGCCGCCCATGTATTCGGCCCTGAAGGTAGCGGGACAACCTCTTTACAAGCTCGCCCGCAAAGGCCTTGAGGTGGAACGAAAACCCCGGAAAGTGACAGTTAAGGCGATAGAGATACTCGACTTTTCGGACCCGTTTTTTAAAATAAGGATTGTCTGTTCCAAAGGGACATATATCCGTTCGATCTGCAACGATATCGGCGACATGCTAGGTGTCGGCGCCCATGTTACGCAGTTGATGAGGACGCGCGTGGGGAATTTCAGGATCGAAGAAGCCGCTAATATCGGCGAGTTGCCCCAAAAGGCTTCGGCCCTCCATTCGGTCGACGCCGTACTGGGCCATCTGCCCGAAATGAGTGTGACCGGCGATGACCTCAAGAAGGCTCGCAACGGCAATCCTCTTCCCCTCTTCCTGCTGCCGGACTTTCACCTGTTGGCAGGATCGGCGATCCGGCTCAAGGACGGCGACGGCAGGATCTTCGGCATTGGAAAAGTTGCGAAGGACTTTATTAAAATAGAACGCTTGCTTTTTCTCTAAGCGAATAAACGGAGGCACCATGATATCGCGATATACACGCCCCGAAATGGGCGCACTCTGGGAGGATGAGAATAAATATCAGAAATGGCTCGACGTTGAGATAGCCGTCTGCGAGGCGTGGGCAGAACTAGGTGAAATACCCGTGGACGCCCTTGCTGTTATAAAGGAGAAGGCCCGGTTCGACGTGGCCAGGATCGATGAAATAGAAAAGACCGTCAAGCATGATGTTATTTCATTTCTCACTTCGGTTGCAGAGTTCGTAGGCACTGAATCGAGATATATCCACAAGGGGCTCACCTCCTCTGATGTTGTCGACACTGCTCTCTCGCTCCTTATGAGAGAGGCCGCAGACCGCATCATAAATGATCTGAAGGAACTCATGGAGGTCTTCAAGACCCAGGCATTCAAATACAAGGATGTGCCCTGCATGGGCAGGAGCCACGGCATTCATGCGGAGCCGATGACCTTCGGCCTTAAATTCGCACTCTGGTATGAAGATTCAAAAAGATGCCTGACAAGGATCGAACGTGCACAGGAGATCATCAGCGTCGGCAAAGCCTCGGGCGCAGTTGGTACCTTCTCGAACTTACCCCCGAAGCTGGAAGAAATCGTCTGCGCTAAACTTGGGCTTACGCCCGAGCTTGTTGCCACGCAGGTCGTACAGCGCGACCGGCATGCGGAATATATGACTGCCCTTGCACTCGTAGCCGGTATCATAGAGAAGATCGCGGTCGAGATCAGGCACCTTCAGAGGACTGAGGTGCTGGAAGCAGAGGAGCCCTTCACCGCAGGGCAGAAAGGTTCTTCCGCCATGCCTCACAAGAGAAACCCCATCGGATCTGAAAATATTACCGGACTGGCCAGGGTTGTCCGTTCTAATGCTATAGCTGCGCTCGAGAATATCGCCCTCTGGCACGAAAGGGACATCTCACATTCTTCGGTCGAGAGGATCATCGTTCCCGACAGCACCATCCTCGTGGACTACATGCTTAACAGGCTGAAGGGTATTGTCAAAGACATGCATGTCTACCCTGAAAGGATGAAGGCCAATATGGAGAGAAGCCACGGGCTCTTTAATTCCCAGAGAGTATTGCTTGCCCTCATCGACAAAGGGATGGTGCGCGAAGACGCTTATCTGATGGTCCAGAGAAACGCCATGGAGAGCTGGAGCAAAAGTGTGAGCTTTATGGACCTCCTGATGAAAGATAAGGAGATCGCAAAGTATCTTTCAGAGGCCGAGATCAGGGAGATATTCGACCTGGATTATTATCTTCGCAACATCGATTTCATTTTCAACAGGGTGTTCACTTCTTAACCTTAACGTTAAATATGAAAATGGATGGGCGAACGGCCGTTCGCCCTTACGGCTGCGCATACTCCCCAGTAATCTGATATACTGTTGATGATTATCGACTTCCCGGGGAGGTATCGATGCTTGGCTGGATCCTGTTCGTTCTCTATGTTGTAGTCGCAGCACTTCCCTTCAAATATACAAGACTCGGCCTGAAGGGCCGCATTGCCTGGGCCGTTATCGCAGCTGTTATTTTTGCCGGATTGAAGGCCGCCATCCAGATATCTACCGATGCGCTATGGTTTGCCGATCTCGGATACGATCAGAGATACTGGAATATTCTGCTCCCTGAAATAGGCATCTTTGCCGTATCGTTCGTAACCGCATTCGGCTTTATCATGGCCAATTTCCTATATATCTTCAAGACGACCGGACCCCACCTGTTCTTCAAAATCATGGCTACGTGCGGATGCCTTTTTTTCGCATCGGTCTTTTCTTTCGGCATGACGGGCGTAGTGTATGAGTATCTCCGCTTCAGCCATCAGGCGCCGTTCAATCTTGCGGAGCCCATTTTCAACATGGATATTGGGTTCTACATATTCACGCTGCCCTTTCTTAAGACAATGCGGAGCGCCCTTTTCACAGTCGTTGTTGCTGCGATCGCAGGCTCGCTGGTCCTCTATGGCCCCACCAGCCGCGAAAGCCTTCAGGCACTTTCGTGGCGGCGCGGTATGAGAATCATCGGAACCGAAACACACCACCGGATCATAACTCATCTGTCGGCCCTGGGTATTGTGCTTATCGGGATATTCATGTTCTGGACGCAGATAGCGAAATGGGACCTCATGTATTCGCCCAGGGGTGCCGTATTCGGAGCCGGATGGACCGATGTGCATGTGCAGATCGGAGCATATAATTTCTTCATGGTTGCGCTGTTTGCGTCGGCCGTGTTGCTTGGCATCTCCGTCTTTTCGAAGGAATTCAAACGCACCGCCCAGGCTGCCGCATTGGGATTGATGATCTGCCTGCTTTCGTGGATCATCGGTGTGGAAGGAGTCCCGTCGGTGCTGCAACGGTATAAGGTTTCTCCTAATGAGTTGTCGATGGAAAGTGAGTATATTAAACAGAATATCAAATTCACGAAATTTGCCTATGGACTCACAGAGGACAAGGTGAAGCAGGTCGAATTTCCTGTGAACTTTATGGGCATGACGCCCGATATCGTCTCTAAAAACAAGGTTACGTTCGATAATGTCAGGGTCTGGGACTGGAGAGTCCTGCAGAGCAATAACAGCCAGTATCAGGGCTTCAGGCTTTATTACACCTTTCCGACCGTGAGTGTCGTCCGATACACAATAAACGGCAGGCTCCAGCAGTTGATGTATTCGGCCAGGGAACTCGATACCGAAAAGCTTGCCGCCCAGTCCAAAACCTGGCAGAACCAGCATCTAGTCTACACTCACGGTTACGGTGCTGTCGCCAATCCAGTGAATAAAGTTACGCATGAAGGGTCCCCTGATTACTGGATCAGGGACATCCCTCCCGTCTCCAAATATCCGGAACTGCAGGTAACACAGCCCCGGATATACTTCGGAGAGGCGACGAAAGAACATGTGTATGTTCACACCGCCCACCAGGAGTTCGATTACCCCCTGGGGGACGCCAACGCCACTTACCGTTACGAAGCCGAAAGCGGGATAGAACTCGATTCCTTTTTGAAGAAACTTGTGTTTGCACTCAGGCTCGACGGACTTAGGCTTTTGACGGCCTCCGAAATTACACCTCAAACGAGACTGCTCTGGAGGCGGGACATCGAGACCAGGGTCAAGACCCTCGCCCCATTCCTGAAGTACGACTCCGACAAATACCAGGTTGTGGCAAAAGGGAATCTGTATTATATCTGGGACGCATACACTACGAGCGCGGATTTCCCTTATTCGGAGCCGTCGCACGGAAGGGGCTCCCTGAACTACATCAGGAATTCGGTCAAGGTGGTGATAAACGCATTCACCGGAAGGGTCGACTTCTACGTATTCGACATGGATGATCCCATCATAAAAACCTATCGTCAGATGTTCCCGGGGATGTTTAAAGATGCGGCCGGCATGCCGAAGGAATTGAGGGCGCATGTGAGATATCCCGAGGACATGCTGAGGATACAGGGCGACATTTTCAGCACCTATCATATGTCCGACCCGGGCGTATTCTATAATCGTGAAGACGCATGGCAGCCGTCAGGGGATCTTTCTCACGGAAAGGTAGAGCCCATAATGCCGTACTATGTGGTCATGACGATTCCCGGCGAGACGAAGGAAGAGTTCGCGCTCATACGTCCCTTCTCACCTCTCACGACCAACCAGGCACAGCCGCGCAATAACATGGTGAGCTGGATAGCGGCACGCTGCGACGGTGAGAACTACGGCAAGCTGTTGCTGTTTAAATTTCCGAAGGACAGGCTCGTCTACGGACCACTGCAGATCAGCGCACGCATGAACCAGGACGAGGTCATATCAAAAGATTTTACTCTCTGGAACCAGCAGGGAAGTCAGGTGGTGCTGGGCAATCTCATCATAATTCCGCTTGCCGACTACAAGTTGCTGTATGTCCAGCCGGTATATCTGCAGGCAACGGTCGGCAAGATGCCGGAGTTGAAAAGAGTGATTGTGTCCCTGGGCGAAAACCTCGGGTACGGTTCATCCTTCGAAGATGCCCTCACGAAGCTGACCGGCCGGCAAGTACCGGTTGAAACACCGTCCGGTGCAAAGGCGGAGACGAAAGCGACCAAACCGGAGCTGATCAAAAAAGCGGCGAAAGCGCTGGACGATTATCAGGCATTGCAGGGCGCAGGCCGATTCGGTGAGGCGGGGAAAAAACTTGAGGAATTAAAAGAGATGCTGAAGGGATTGGTCAAGGAATAAGCATCCGCTGTCTCCTGCTTTTCGGCGAGGGGCCTGTCAAGTATTTTGTGTAAACGAACACTGCCTCCGACACTCTGGGCAAGAATTGAGCTGACAATATTCAATGATTGACATTCATTTGCTTTGGGATTATATATTACTATAAGGCAGTTGGATTTAATCTTTTCTAAAATGGAGGAAAACATGACAATCTGGAAATGTAATAAATGTGGCAGTACAATAGAAGCAACTATTTTTCCTGATACCTGTCCCTCTTGTAAGGAAAAGTGTGAATATGTTGACGTAACTTGCTATCTCCCCGAGTGTGGCGGACCCACGTCCGGCAATATTAATCCTCAAGTGTTCCAGGAAAGTTCTAAAGCTGACGAACGAAATTTTTCAAAATAATGTCGGCATTTCTTTGCATATCTTTTTAAGTAATAACTGCATAGGAATAGCACGGACCTGCCTGGACCCTAAAACTATGCCATTTGCTTTTAGGAAATGTGCATAATTGATTTCTTCCGTGAAACATTGTGTCTTGGCCGTGTTAGGGGCAACATTGACTTTAAGAAATTTCTCAAGGTTGAAATAAAGCTTGACTGCCATGTGTGACGCAAAGCTAAAGCATTTACTTGACGCCTGTACGGTTGAGCAAATCGACGAAAGCCGAATCCGACCGGGCTTCGGCCAGCGACAGGGCCGTATCGCCATTACGTGACTTGGCATTTAAATTGGAGCCCTTCTCTATCAGCAGCTTACCCATCTCGATATGACCGTTATATGCAGCATACATCAACGGTGTCCAGCCGGCATTTGAAACATCATTAACCCCGGCACCTTTTTCGATAAGCAGCTTCCCGATTTCAGTTCTGCCGTAAAGCGCGGCCTTCATCAACGCCGTCCAGCCGAGCCAGTCCTTAATGTTTACATTCGCGTCCTTATCCAATAGCAGTTTCACTATTTCAGCCGGTGTGTTGGGTGCAATGTACATCAAGGGCGTCCAGCCGTCCTTGTCAAGAGCATTGACATCGGCGCCTTTGGAAAGTGCATCCCTGACTGCCTGGCTATTGTTGCCGCGTATCGCTTGTCTCAGATACTCGTTGACTTCGCCAAAAACGGGCGAAGTCCATAGCATTGCGCTCAGAACTAAAACGGATACTAAAGACATTAAGATTTTCATTAACAGCTCCTTTCAGAGTTTATCACTTCT
>JBGOVD010000266.1:0-4069 GCA_041477935.1 Dissulfurispiraceae bacterium
TAGAGTGATGAAAAGCGCTTGAGCGAGATCCTCCGGAACTCGGGTTTGATCCATAACCCCGAAATTCTTGGGCCGGCGCCGGCCCGGTCAGCGCGCGGCTTCTATCGAAAGATGTCCGTGCGCTGTCACGTGCGGCAGGGTCGGTCAATACTGCGCGTCCTCCAGCCGGGAAAGTCCTGTGGCGAAACCTGTTTGCGGGATCGACGCGGTACATCCCGCCTGTCTTGGGATCCCGGAAATGATTGGTGACAAACCCTTCGCGCTCGCGCCCATGATCATGCCGATGCACCTTGATGTGAAAGTCTGTCAATACAAAGAAGCCTGGGAACCAGAAATTTGACCACCAAAACGGATATGGAACCCAGTCATACATGTACGCATAGTCCGCCGGTGGAGCATAGTATGTAACTGCCGGCGGGCCGTCACTATTGTAATAATCATTTTCGACGGTAGAATCCGGATAACTCGGTGCAGACATGTCATCGGTAATCTTGCCCGATGTATCAGGCGTCAGCGGCAACATAAAGCTTCTGGCAGCATTCTGTAATGCTAGAAGGGCGGCATCTTTTCTTATGCTTACTTTGCCCGAGTCTGCAGCCTCGGCTATAGCCGTTTGTAACTCGCCAAAGATGTCAGGCGTAACAGGGTAATCGGCAATCCAACCATTGCGCGGTGCTATGCCGGCTGCGCTTAATAAGTCTTCTGCTTCAGTCTCGTTTTCAGTTGTCACAAGCTGAAGATCGCCGGCAAGCTTGACGGCCAGGGTTCCCTCTCTTATCAGAGGTTGTGATATCGGAGAACTATTTGTCGCTGGTGGCGGGCCTGTCTGCGCATGAGCTGCAATAGACAACATGGCAACTGCCATTAATATAATCAGCAGGCGCATCATCTTAATTACCTCCCCGATCGTTCTACCACAAAAGAACCAACAAGCTATTTACAGTATGATAATAAAAATATGGATGCACAAGTTTCTAAGCCCTCTCTTTAAGAATTAGCGTTTGATGACGCAGGGCGGAAGCGTTGCTCTTTTCTTGACACCCACAGCGGTCGTCACTGGAAAGAGGGTGGCGGGTCATGGCTATCTGCCCGATAGCCTTTCGCTTCCATCGCTTTACGAATTATGATCGTCAATCTGATACTATAATGGGAGGGAAATGTATAAAGTAAAATTCGCTGAACTTCGTCCGAAAATGATGGGCTCATGGGACGGCCCTGAGTGGATACAGGCCGGCAATCTGGAGCTTAACCACTATCGCCCTGAAGGGAGCGGGCATAGGCCGAAGACGTCAGTCAGGCTTCTTTATGACACAGACGGCATCTTCGGTATCTTCCGTGTGGAAGACCAGTATGTCCGCTCGGTTCGTACGCACTATGGCGGTCCGGTGTATAAGGACAGCTGCGTAGAATTCTTCGTGAAGCCCAGGCCTGACAAGGGTTATTTCAATTTCGAGTTTAATTGCGGCGGGACAGTACTTTGCAGCTTTATTACCGACCCGGAAAGGACGAGCGATGGCTTCAGAGAATTCGTATCTGTTCCGGAAGAGGAGGGGCGACTCGTCGTCGTCCATCATTCATTGCCGGACGTCGTCGACCCGGAAATTGCCGATCCTTTAACATGGACGCTGGAATTCTTCATACCTTTCGGGCTGCTCAAAAAATATGTCGGACCGCTCGTCAACGTGCGGGGAAGCGAATGGAAGGCAAACTTCTACAAATGCGGCGATGAAACATCCCATCCGCACTGGGTCTCGTGGCAGCCCGTTCCCAAGCTTAATTTCCACATGCCGGAGAGCTTTGGCGCTATAAGATTTCTTTAATCGGCCCTTTACTCAAAAAATACATAACGCTTTATCTTTTCGAGCCTCTTCCCTTTCACTCCCAGATTTTCCGGCCGGGTGATCCTGCCCTCTTTACGAATCGACAGGAGGCCCTTGACCGTATCGGGTCCGAGGCCGGGGACTCGCAGCAGGGCGTCCTTGTCGGCCTTATTAATGCTTACGGGGAAAAACTCCGGATGGTTGTCGGCCCAGATCTCCTTCGGGTCTTTGCTTAGGCTGAGGTTTCCACTTTTATCCAGCGGTATTTCATTGGCGTTGAACCCATATTTGCGCATGAGGAAATCGACCTGGTACAGCCGGTGCTCACGCATGAAGCGTTCGCCGGGGCTTGTGAGGAATTGACGTTCGCCTGGAATGTCCGGATTTCCCAGACCTTTCTGGTATGCCGAGAAATAGACCCTTTTGAAGTTGAGGCGATTGTAAAGGGACGACATGGATTCTACAATCTCGCCGTCGCTCTCATCAGACGCGCCGACGATGAATTGCGTGGTGCATTTTACCCTCGAAAATTTCATGCCCCTGCCGGTCAGTCTGCCCATAAGGTTGATCGGACGAATGATGTCTTTATCGTAGTCCTTTCTCGCCGAGAGAGCCGCGAAATGTTCTTTGCCGGGCGTTTCGATATTCAATGAGACGGAACTAGCGAGCGAAAGTGTCTCTTCGATCGCCGCATCCGAAGCGCCTGGAATGATTTTGAGATGCAGGTAACCTCTGAACTGATGCTTTTTCCTCAGGAGGCGCGCGACCGTATTTATCTTATCCATCGTATAATCGGCATTGCCGACTACACCTGAACTCAGGAAAAGACCGGAAACCATCTTTTTTTTCAGATATTCAAGAAATACATTGGCGACCTCTTCGGGCTGGAGCGTGCAGCGCCTTACATCCGTTTCCGAGCGCAGAGGGCAATATTTGCAATCGTTCGAGCAGGCATTGGACAGGAGAGTTTTCAAAAGGACCGAATAGCCGCCTTGCGGAAGTGTAACCGGATAGAGCCAGGTGCCGTTGGCTCCACGCTTTCTGTGCTCGTCTTTACCGGTTCCGCAGGCGCAAGCGAGATCGTATTGGGAATCCTGAGACAGGACTTCGAGTTTTTCGATAGTATTCATGATTGATCAAACCTTGAGGCATTATATCATGACAGCGCAAAAGCGTTTCAGAACGTTTCTTACCTGACAGACTCGTAGCCTCCCGGCACTCCTTTTTTCGAAAGGACGATCTGCCAGAGCTGCTGGCAGCGGGACCGGAATGTCCCCGCGCAGCTTAAAAGGTAGTACTTCCACATACGGTAAAACCTGTCGTCATGCCGCTCTTTCAGTTTATTCCAGTTTTTGTCGAAATTCACGAACCATGACATAAGGGTCCGGTCATAATAAATGCCGAAATTATGCCAATCCTCAATGACGAAGAGTTTTTCGGCCGCTGCGCTGACTTGCTTCATTGACGGGATCAGAGAGTTTGGAAAGATGTATTTGTCCATCCATGGTTCCATGGCGGTCTTGGTATAACTGTCTCCGATGGTGTGAAGCAGGAATAAGCCGTCATCCTTCAGGCACTTATGGACAGTCTGCATATAAGCCCGGTAATTCTTGTGTCCGACATGTTCTAACATGCCAATGGATACGATGTGGTCAAACTTTTCGTTGAGGTCGCGATAATCCTGGAGCCTGATCTCGATGGGCAATCCCCTGCAAATTTCACTCGCCAGTTCGGCCTGATTTTTCGACACCGTTATGCCGACCGCTTTAATTCCGAACTTCTCCGCAGCATATTTTACGAAGCCTCCCCATCCGCATCCAATGTCGAGTATCTTGTCGCCGGGCTTCAACCCTATCTTCCGGCATATGAGGTCCATCTTGGCCTCCTGCGCATCATCGAGAGTCGAGGTATCCTTCCAGTACGCACAGCTGTAGATCATCCTTTTGTCCAGCATCAGCTGAAAAAGCTCATTGCCGAGATCGTAGTGGCGTTCTCCAATCTGGAATGCCTTCGATTTGCAGTTCATATTCAGCACTGCCGATAGCATGATCAGCTTCAGGTTCCTCTTTATCTTGTCCTGCGGATCGGTCGGCATCAGTTTGAAGAAAAAATCGTCAAGGCTTTCACAATCCCACCAGCCGTCGACATACGATTCGCCGAGACCCATACTGCCGTCCCGCATGATACGCTTGTAGAATCTCTCATCTTTTATGCGGATGTCGTAACGGTTATTTCCGTTGATGGTGATA
>JBGOVD010000232.1:0-4389 GCA_041477935.1 Dissulfurispiraceae bacterium
AAATTCATCGCCATGGGAGCGGACGGCGTGCAGATGGGGACACGGTTCCTCGCGACAGAAGAAAGCAGCGCCACCGAAGAATACAAGCAGGCAGTCCTCCTTGCTTCCGATGAGGATATCGTCGTCGCGCACCGTCCCGGGTCTCCGTGCGGACTGCCATTCCGGGTGATAAAGCAGTCACCAATGTTTGTTTCGTGTCTCAGTGCCCTCAGAAAACCCAAGTGCGACAAGGGATATGTCCTGCTTAAGGATGCAGAAGGAAAATTCAGCGTCTGCCCGGCCAAAGTGGACAACAAAGATTACTTCTGTATCTGCAACGGATTGCTCAGTTCCGCCGGTTACAACCGCAAAGATGAGGAACCCCTCTATACCGTCGGCACCAATGCCTCACGGATCGACCGGCTAATGTCTGTGAAGTGCCTGATGGACGAGCTGACAGGCAAATCAAGTTAGTCATTAGCAGCACTCAAATACAATAACCAATAACCCCTTTCATGACAGCGCTTTTCGTATTATCTTGATTTATATCCACTATCGCCGACTTACGGAGGTCCCATGGACAAACTGAAAGTCCTTTTTCATATCAACGAAAATGAGAAATGGAAGGTAGTGCTGGGTAATATAACCAATCTTCTAAACGATGCCGGAGAAGAAAATGCAGATGTCGTCGTGCTGGCCAACGGCTTTTCCGTTTACGGCTATGCCGATCCCGATAAAATTTCCCCTATGGAGCAGCTCTCTGCCCAGGGAGTGAAGTTTGTCGCGTGCCGCAACTCGCTTGAGAATATGTGTCAGGAAGGGGTTGCCTGCCTCAAGGAAGAACTGCTTCCGTCATTTATAGGTATTGTCCCGGCCGGGATAACTGAGATCATCAGAAGACAGCAAGAAGGCTACGCGTACGTAAAACCGTAGGCCTGCGCGTAGCAGGTTATAGGAAATTGCAGGCAGGTGATAAGTTCAAAATCAGGAGAAAGGGGTCAATTCTTTCGTTTTGACAGGGGCGGAATCTACTGATAGAAAAGGTATATGACGAGACCATTGAGAATACAGTATCCAGGGGCAGTGTTATGAGTAACGCTAACAACCTTGATGTTTGCAAATATCGGCTATATAATGTATCCTTATTGTAAGGAGGTAAGGAAATATGCTAGCTAAAAAGACGTCAAAAAACCAGCTTACACTTCCGAAGGAAATCGTAAAGGCATTTCCAGATACCGAGTACTTTGATGTTTCGGTCAAGGATAAAAAGATAGTCCTCATGCCGGTCAAAATAACTCCAGCCGATATGACCCTTGGAGATATACGTGACAAGATGGCGAAGCTGGGCATTAATGAAGGCGACGTCGCAGAGGCGGTCAGGTGGGCAAGAAAGAAAAGAAGCCAATAAGAATAGTCCTTGATACCAATATTCTTATTTCATCAATCCTTTTTAAAGGTGAACTGACCGAAATAGTCGATTTGTGGAAAAGGGGCAAGATTGTACCGGTTGTCTCAAGAGTGACCTTCGACGAATTTAGGACCGTCCTTGAGTACCCCAAATTCAAGCTCACTAGGGATGAGATAACCTCGATTATTGAGCAAGAGGTTCTCCCATTTTTTGAGATAGCTGATCCTTCCGACAAAGTGAGCAGGGTCTGCAAAGACCCCGATGATGACATGTTCATTGCATGCGCCTTATCAGCATCAGTAGATTTTATAGTCAGCGGAGATAAGCACCTTTGTGATGTCGGTGTATACAAGACGATCAAGATTATAAGGGCGTCTGATCTATTGAAGATGATAGATTGAATTTATTTGACCTCACGTCCCATCGAAAGACTTGACTGATGGCAGTCCACATTTTGAAAAAGCAAAACTCCGCTGATGACGAGTGTTCGCAGTATCGCAAGATCGATGATTAACAAAAGAAAGCTTGAGTAATGAGCTATGTCCCTGCGGCGATGCCTTTAAGACATCAAGACTATCATGTCACGTGCTTCTTCGCAGATTGCACCTGCAAGTCCGCGCCCGAATGATGTTGACCGATTGTGCGAATCTCTATAATAATCCGATAAAAATCGCTCTGCCTGTTGTTCCTGTAGTCCGCGCAGCTCTGGATTTCTGGAACTCAACCTTTCACATAGAACCCCAAACTTCAGGGTAAGCTCAGAAAACTTTTATTGCGTCCCGAAGCTTTATGCAGTCATGCCACGCCGAGTTTACGTCACCGACCGATCAGTCCTCAGGTGCGTTCATTACCCAATGTTGTTGACACCAGGCACTGCCGTAGCTATCCTTCAGATAGGTGCCTTATGAAAGCTATACGACTGAAAGGATCCGGTGGGCTCGAGCGCCTGACGGTGGTCGAGATGGACGAGCCGGCTGCGCCGCAGGAGGGCGAAATCCTTGTGCGGCTGCACGCCAGCTCGCTGAACTATCATGATTATCTGGTCGCGCTTGGGAAGATTTCCACCGCAGACGGACTCATCCCGTTGTCTGATGGAGCGGGAATCGTCGAAAGGATCGGGGAAGGCGTCAGGGATTTTGCCGTGGGCGATCACGTTGTCTCCTGTTTTTTCCCCGAGTGGCAAAACGGCGAAGCCGTATCATTTGGGTTCGCCAAGACGCCCGGCGATGGCTTGGATGGCTATGCAAGGGAGATGGTGGTACGGCCGGCGAATTGGTTCACTCGCGCGCCTAAGAATTACAGACATACCGAAGCGGCGACTTTAACCACAGCCGGTCTTACCGCGTGGCGCGCGCTTGTCAGTGATGGTCCTTTGAAGGCCGGCGAGACGGTATTGACTTTGGGTACGGGCGGTGTGTCGATATTTGCCCTGCAGTTCGCAAAAATGATGGGAGCATTGACGATTGTCACTTCGTCATCCGATGAAAAACTGGCTCGCGCACGCGCTCTGGGAGCCGACCATACGATCAACTACAAGAAGTATCCAAACTGGGCAGATCAGGTCTTAGACCGGACCGACGGCCGTGGCGTTGATCATGTCATCGAAGTAGGCGGTCCGGACACTCTGCCCCAGTCGATCAGCGCGTGCCGCATCGGCGGGCATATCGCGCTCATCGGCGTCTTGACGGGTTTTTCCGGTCCGATTCCAACCGTGGCGCTGTTGACTCGACAAGTGAGGCTTCAGGGGTTGACAGTCGGAAACCGCCGGCAGCAGATCGAGATGATCCGCGCTCTGGATGCCAATGACATGAAGCCGGTCATCGATAAGACCTTTCCTCTGCAAGACCTGATCGAGGCGTTTCGTTATGAGGCGAGCGGTGCTCATTTCGGAAAAATCTGCATAGAAGTGTGAATGCTGGGCGCGACTTCAGGAAATCAGGAAAGATTCCGGACATCCGCCCGAGGCGGACGGAATGACTCAATGATGGTTGTATCGGGTTTATCGCCCGTTATCCTGGTTGGCGCTATTTCTTAATCTTGAAATCCTTCGATATCCTGTCGAGGATGCCGTTTATGAACGCCGCGGATTCGGCAGTAGAAAATCTCTTTGCAATCTCCAGGGCCTCATTGATGCTGACGGCATCGGGTATGTCGTCGCGGAAGAGTATCTCATAGGCGGAGACCCTGATTATATTCCTGTCTATTGCGGCCATTCTCAGCAGCTTCCATTTGTCGACAGCCTTCTGAATCAGCGGGTCTATATCTTCAAGATGTTCTACCGTGCCACGGATAAGGCCTTCCGCAAAGGCCTTCACATCAGGATCACTCTCTCCGGCGCCCGTCCAGAATTCATCGAGTCCGCGGAAGATATCATATTTCTTCTGTTCCCCGGATTCTATTACTACCAGGTCGATCCCGTAAAGGAACTGCAGCGCATATTCCCGGGCTTTTCTTCTCTTCGTCATTCCTTAAAGTTGCTTTATGACCTGTGCCATTTCTATGGCGGTCATGGCAGCGTCCCAGCCTTTATTGCCCGCCTTTGAGCCGGCCCTCTCGACAGCCTGCTCGATCGTATCCGAGGTGATGACCCCGAAAGCTATCGGTACCCCGGTTTCAAGCGAAGCGGATGCTATCCCCTTTGAAACCTCGGAGGCAACGTAATCGAAATGAGGAGTCGCTCCGCGGATCACGGTCCCCAGGCAGATAACGGCATCGAACTTGCCGCCTGCC
This sequence comes from Dissulfurispiraceae bacterium, assembly GCA_041477935.1. Classification (GTDB taxonomy): domain Bacteria; phylum Nitrospirota; class Thermodesulfovibrionia; order Thermodesulfovibrionales; family Dissulfurispiraceae; genus Fen-1308. Next base: position 4,118 of record JBGOVD010000232.1, read on the forward strand.
GCCATTCTCTTAGCCACCAGAGGGATTTCGAATGCCCCGGGCACCCTCACGACCTCGATATCTTTTTCGACCGCCCCATGTCTGAGCAGCCCGTCCACGGCGCCGTCCAGGAGCCTCGATGTAATGAAATCGTTGAACCTGCTGATGACGATACCGAACTTCAGATCCTTAGCCTGCAGTTTTCCTTCTATAACCTTCATATCTGCCTCCGGACAGTTTTCGTATATTGTATCATAACCGGTGCAGAAGCGCCGGTTTTCAATAAAACAATT
>JBGOVD010000178.1:0-5157 GCA_041477935.1 Dissulfurispiraceae bacterium
AATTAATGCGGTCATCCTCGACAAAACGGGCACCATCACAAAAGGCGAACCCGAGGTCATCGATATAATAAATGTAGGGGCGTATCATGATACGCCCTCAAACTATTTACTGCGTATTGCCGCATCTGCAGAAAAATTATCGGAGCACCCGCTGGGCAAGGCAATCGTTAAGAAAGCCGTCGAAGAGCATATCGACATAATTGATCCGGCTGAGTTCATGTCCGTATCCGGAGGCGGCGTTAAAGCGGCTATCGCTGTGCCACATGGAGCCGGCAGCCTGGAAGTTATTATAGGCAATGAGAACCTGTTGTCGGGCGAAGGTATCGACATCTCTTCGGCAAAAGCGCTTACCGACAAATTCTCTTTGGAAGGCAAAACCCCGGTATTCATGGCTATCGACAAGACGCTGCGAGCGGTCTTTGGCATTGCCGATGCCGTCAAGGAAGATTCGGCTGCTGCCGTGCGCGAGCTTATGTCCATGGGGATCGAAGTGATAATGCTGACGGGTGATCACAAGAATACAGCTGAGGCCATAGCGAAGCAGGTCGGCATTCAGAGGTTCTACGCCGAAGTGCTGCCGGATCAAAAGACTGCAATCGTGAAGCAGCTCAAAGCCGAAAACAAAATAACTGCCATGGTGGGCGACGGAATTAATGACGCACCGGCCCTGGCCTCGGCTGACGTGGGTATCGCCATCGGAACCGGGACCGACATAGCCATCGAGGCATCCGACATAACCCTCATAAAAGGCAGCCTGAAATCAGTTGTAGATGCCATCAAACTTAGCAGGCTTACGATCAAGACTATAAAGCAGAACCTGTTTTGGGCTTTCATTTACAATATCATCGGCATCCCGGTAGCTGCCGGAATGCTTTATATCTTCGGCGGTCCTCTGCTCAATCCTATGATAGCCTCGGCGGCGATGTCCTTCAGTTCGGTGTCGGTTGTTACGAATTCATTGAGGCTGAAACGGAAGAAATTATAGCATCAGGACTTTACAAAGAACTTCGAATGGTTTATTTTATGGGGACTGATTATGCACGAAACTTCTGAACAGATGAATAAAGATTCCCTGCTTGTCATACCTCTCGGAGGCGTGGAAGAGATCGGACTCAATATGACGGTCTTTCAGTGCGCCGACGACCTTATCATAGTCGATGCGGGTCTCATGTTTCCGGAAGAAGAGATGCTCGGCGTCGACATCGTGATCCCCGATTATTCCTACATCCTCGAAAACAAAGAAAAGGTGAAGGGAATCATCCTGACGCACGGGCACGAAGATCATACCGGAGCCCTGCCCTTTCTTCTCAAAGAGCTGAACGTGCCGGTCTTCGGCACGGCTCTCACCCTCGCACTGGTGAGAGAGAAATTAAAGGAACACAACCTCCTTGATATTTCGCTCATTCCGGTCAAGCCCCGCGATATCATCACGCTGGGAGTATTCAAAGTCGAATTCATAAGAGTCACCCACAGCATTGTCGACGGCGTGGGATTAGGTATACAGACTCCCTTCGGCAACATCATCCATACCGGCGACTTCAAGCTCGACCCGACCCCTGTAGACGGCGAACTGATGGACTTCCACAAATTCACAGAGTATGGCGAAAAGGGCACCCTGCTGATGCTGTCGGACAGCACCAATGCAGAAAAAGGGGGATTCACCTTTTCTGAGAAAGAAGTAAGAAGGGCCTTCGAGGACATCTTTGCCAAGTCTAAAGGCAGGATCATCATCGCCACTTTTGCCTCGAACATCCACAGGGTCCAGCAGGCCATCGATGTCGCGGTCCAGTATGACCGCAAGGTGATTATGTGCGGCAAGAGCATGGTTTCCAATTCGGGGATCGCACTGGAACTCGGATACCTGAAGATTCCGCAGGGGACCTGGGTAAAGATGGAGAACCTGAAAGACCTGCATGACGAAGAGGTAGTAATCATAACTACAGGAAGCCAGGGCGAGCCGATGAGCGTGCTGTCGAGAATCGCTATCGATGAACATAAACAGATCAAGATCAAGGAAGGTGATACGGTCATCCTTTCTGCTAAGATCATCCCCGGCAACGAGCGGTCCATCGGAAAGATCATCAACCACCTGATGAGAAGGGGCGCCGATGTAAAGTATGAGAAAGTCTCGGACATCCATGTTTCGGGACATGCATCTAAAGAGGAGCTCAAGCTGATGCTCAATATGGTGAAGCCGAAGTATTTTATGCCGATCCACGGCGAATACCGCCATCTCAAGTATCATCACAAACTTGCAGATAAATCGGGCATACCGAAGGAAAATATCTTCATCCTCGAAGATGGCATGGTGCTGGAAATAACCGCCGATGGCGCAGCGACCAGGGGAAAGGTAAATTCGGGCCGTGTATTCATCGACGGCAGGGGCATAAGCGGGGTCGGCGGGGTTGAGGATATCGTGCTTCGCGACCGCCGGAGGCTAGCCCACGACGGCATAGTGATAATACTCGTCGGCATCGAGAAACTGACGAAGAAGATCATCTCGGGGCCGGAAATAATTTCAAGAGGCTTCGTCTTTGAAGATGTCTCTCAGGACATCATCAGCGAAGTAAGAGACCTTATGGCGGGCACCCTGATGAACCTCGACGACAACATCATCTCAGACACCGCCCTCGTCCAGGCAAAATTGAGGGCGACCCTCAAAAAATACCTGCGAAATACGATGGACAGAAGGCCAATGATCATGCCGATCATCATGGAAGTATAAGATCGCTCGCACGCTCAGCCACTCGTCTATTTCACGATAACGTGGAAGACAAGATAAAACTTGGAATCAGCTCCTGCCTGCTTGGGGAGAAGGTCCGCTACGATGGGGGAGACAAGCTCGACCACTATCTCAAGGAAACACTGGGAAGATATGTCGAATGGGTACCTGTCTGTCCTGAAGTCGAAATGGGTCTCACCGTTCCGCGAGAACCGATGAGGCTTGTCGGAACCCATACCCCGCCCCTCCTGGTAACAACAAAATCAAGTATTGATTATACGGATAGGATGATCCAGTGGTCTGATAAAAAACTGCGTGTACTTTCCGGAATGGACCTCCAAGGATTCATATTCAAAAGCAAATCGCCCAGTTGCGGGATGAAGAACGTGGAGGTCTGCGATGCATTTGGTGTTCAGTCGAAGATTGGAGTGGGTATATTCGCGCGTGAATTCATGGCTCGATTCCCGCTTCTGCCGGTTGAAGATGAAGGCCGGTTGCAGGACTATTCCATTCGGGAGAACTTCATAGAGAAAGTTATTGCCGGCTCAAGAAAATAGTATTATGCCCCGAATGGCACCAGGTGAAACAGCCAGCAACATACTCGATGAAATTAAACAGGATAAAATAACCATTTTATATGTGCCTGTGTAGTATCATTAGTGCGATATGTGAATACCAAAGGAAGGTATTACTGTAATCATGGAAAACGATGTTTCGGCGTGGGGTCTGTGCAACCGACTCAAGCGGGTAAGTGGGTCCCATACGGCCATGGTATGTATATTTGCTTTCGTCTTGATCGTCATAATGTTTATCTCGATGGCCTTCGTTTCGCCTGCAGCGGTAATGGCTGCCGATGGTGACGTCAAGTCCGCCCTGCCGTGGTGGGCATGGCCGCTCATACTATTTATCGTAACGTTCATCCTCGGCATCGTTGCAGTTCTCGGCGGTGTCGGAAGTGGTGTTCTCTTCGTGCCTATCATAGGCGGATTCTTTCCTTTTCATCTTGATTTTGTCAGGGGGGCCGGACTCCTCGTGGCACTTGCAGGCGCACTAGCAGCTGGTCCCGCCCTCCTTAAGAGAGGACTGGCTGATCTCAGGCTCTCCTTGCCACTTGCTGTCATCGCCTCGGCCTGCGCCATTGTGGGCGCCATGATTGGCCTGGCCCTTCCGACTAATGTCGTCCAGATATCTCTTGGGGCCACGATACTGGGTATCGTCCCAATTATGCTTCTGGCGAAAAAATCGGAATATCCTGAAGTGAAACCGGCCTGTGCATTGTCGACCGCACTGAGGATAAACGGCATATACCATGAGGTCTCAACAGGTCAAAACATCGACTGGCAGGTCCACAGGACCGCTCAGGGCCTTGCGACATCTGCAATAATCGGTGTTATGTCCGGTATGTTCGGGCTCGGCGCCGATTGGGCGAATGTACCGATGCTCAACCTGATGATGGGCGTTCCGCTGAAGGTCTCCGTCGCCACTGGTAAGTTTCTCCTGTCGATCACTGATACATCGGCAGCATGGATCTATATTAACAACGGCGCGGCCTTGCCGCTGATTGTAGTGCCCTCGATCATAGGCATTATGCTCGGGTCGATCGCAGGGGTGAGAATCCTCGCAAAAACAAAGCCGGCAGCTTTCAAGTATATAGTAATCGTCATGCTCCTTTTTGCGGGCGTCAGGATACTGCTTAAAGGTCTCGGCATATAGACATAATAATTATCATTTTAGAAGTTCCGACACTACCGCGATGACTCGTGGACTTTGAATAGTTACTCTTTATTTAGGATATTGATAAGCTGTGAGAAGGGAATTAGCGTTTTGATATTCTCATCAACATAGTAAGTCACCCTTAGAAGAGGAACATCGATGCAGAAGATGATCACTATCTTGCTTCTCTTCTTCTTGCTGCGATCTATTTGTGCTCCTGCCTTGACCATAAAACATGTTGACCAATGAAGATAGTCCTATTATATGCACCACCATGGAAAATTGCGAAGGATGGCTATCCAGACTATCCCCCTGGAGAAGGAGCACCGTACAATGTTGATGCTGCCGCTGTCAATGAAGGCGACTTCATACAAGCTCCATACGGGCTGCTGTCTCTGGCCGCGCAAGCATTGAGGAACGGACTGAGTGTTTTGATATTTAATATTTCCAATTTCCCCTGGCCGGATATCGAGATCCTCATTCATAGACTGGATGCAGACCTGTTTGGGCTTTCATGCATGACAGCAAATCGGCGCGGGGTGGCGATGCTGGCGCAGTTGATCCGTGACATTCATCCCAAGTCTCACATTGTGGTCGGCGGACCGCATGTCACAGCGCTACCAATCGAAACCCTTCGACATATTCAGGCGATCGATACCGTCGTAGTCGGCGAGGGTGAGCAAACGTTCCTGGACATCATTCGATGCCTTCAGGAAAATAAA
>JBGOVD010000195.1:0-4934 GCA_041477935.1 Dissulfurispiraceae bacterium
CTCGGCTCGTCCCGGAACAGTTGCATCTGTTTTGAAGCCGCAAGTATCTAATTTGTTAAAAAAACGGAGAGTCTTGAAGGCCCGCGATCTGAGTATGAGAAAGAAAGTTGCTTTCGTGGAGGCTAATATTGGGCTTGATCATGAAATAATCGTTGAAACTGTTAATGAGAAGGGTAACATCGGTATGACGTCGAATTATATCAAGGTTCTTACACCCTCGGATGCCGCTATGATTCCGGGAACGCTTGTCAGAATTAAGATTACAGGTGCGGATAACGATAAAGCCTCAGGACTTCCTGTAAATAGCGTGCAACCTCCCAACAAATAATGCTTTTTCTGATGCTCACTATTTGTACAGCCCCTTAGGAAGTCTTATCAGCTGGAGTTCGACCGTCAAATCAGCCTATATTTGTAACACTTTTTTAACATTTCGTGTTTGGCATTACAGTCCGATAAGATATATTATGTAAAGTCATATCGATTACACTTTCAAGTTCATGCTGAGTTGGACAATTAAAAGCCGCTAAAACAATGCCGGAAAGACAGTTTGTAAATTTCGATGATCAAATGCTATATTCAGTAACATCAGCACCCTATTAAGTCAGGAGGATTAAATGAGATTTACCAAGCTTTTCATACCGACCATGCGTGAGGCGCCTTCTGATGTGACGGCTGTATGTCAGCTTCTCATGCTGAGAGCGGGTTATGTGCGCCAGCTGGCCGCCGGTTTGTATATATTCCTGCCTTTGGGGTGGCGGGTCCTGAATAAGGTCAACCGGGTACTCAAGGAAGAAATGGAAAAGATAGGTGCCCAGGAAATCTCAATGCCCGTTCTTCATCCTGCCGAAATCTGGCAACAGACCGGTCGCTGGTCTTCAATCGGTGAAGAAATGTTCAGGCTGAAAGACCGAAATGGCCGCGACATGTGCCTTGGAATGACACATGAGGAAATTATGGCCTGGGTGGCCTCAAAAGAGATCAAATCGTATAAGGAACTCCCCCAAATTTGGTACCAAATACAGACAAAGCTCAGGGATGAAGCAAGACCGCGAGGCGGTGTTTTAAGAACGCGCGAGTTTATCATGAAGGACAGTTACAGCTTTGATGCAGATGAAGAAGGCCTCGACATCAGTTATAAACTTCATGCCGAAGCCTATCATGCAATTTTCCAGAGATGCGGACTCAAATATTATCAGGTAGACTCCGATCCTGGAATGATGGGGGGCGCCGGAGCTACTGCTCATGAATTTATGGCCCCCACCCCGGCCGGCGAAGATGAAATAGTGTTATGTTCCAACTGCGGTTATACCGCAAATGTAGAAGTGGCCAGATCTGTCGCATCTCCGATTGACGATATGAAATGGGAGTTGGAAGAGGTTTCCACCCCTGAAAAGAGAACAATTAACGAAGTTACCGGATTTCTTAAAATTCAGCCTCAATATTTAATAAAAACCCTGTTCTTGATATCGCCGGATGGGCCCGTCCTTGCCCTCATTCGCGGTGATCATGATCTGCATGAAAAGAAACTGAACAGAGTGTTAGGCGATTTCAGACATGCAACAAAAGATGAGATTAGATCGATTCTTAATGTAGAAGCAGGCTTTATTGGCCCCATGGGTCATGATAATATCAGAAAGATTGCTGATTCGACGCTAAAAGACGGGAATTTTATAGCTGGCGCGAATAAGTCCGGATATCACATAAAAGGAATTAGGCCCGGTGTTCAATTCGAGGTCGAGTGGCATGATATTCAGACAGCCAAGTCTGGCGATACCTGCTTTAAGTGCGGCGGCGCTTTAACAAGCGAGAAAGTGATCGAAATCGGCAACATCTTTAAACTTGGCACGAAGTATTCACTTCCTCTAGGGGCAGTATTCCTCGATAAAAATGGCAAGGAAAATCCAATGATTATGGGCAGTTATGGAATCGGTCCCGCCAGGATCGCCGCGGCAGCGATCGAACAGAGCAATGATAAGGACGGCATTATTTGGCCGCGCAATATTTCGCCCTTCGATCTCCAGATCATTCCGCTCAATATGAACGACCCGAAGACCGTCGAGGAGGCGGAAAGGCTTTATTCCAAACTTTGTGAGATATATAACCACCTGACCGGTGAATCTATGGATGTTCTTATCGATGACAGAGATGTCCGTCCCGGAGTCAAATTCAAGGATGCAGACCTTATAGGCATCCCCCTGCAGGTGATAATTGGCGAAAAGACGCTGAAAAATAATCAAATTGAGATCAAAGTGCGGCGTTCCGGAGAAGTACGTAAGGTCATGATCGAAGAAGCCGTTCGGGAAATTATTGCATTATATTACGAAATCAGATAGCCAATCGAATACCGACGAAGCCGCAGTAATAGATATTGGATCAAATACCATCAGGCTTCTTATCGGTAGACTGAAAGAAGGAAGACTTGAGAGAATAGAGTCGTTTCGCGAAGTTACGCGCCTCGGTAAGAAGCTTGTTTCTAAAGGCGAATTGAATAGTGATAGCACCGCATTATCAATTAGATCACTGATTAAATTTAAAGTTACCTGTGATAGATACGGAGTCGGTCAAATTATAGCCGTAGGCACCAGCGCACTCCGGGAAGCTGCTGATACCGATGCCTTCTTACTGCTTGTCAAAGAGAAGACCGGTATAGATGTAAAAGTCATCTCTGGAGAGACCGAGGCCGATTTGACAATGAAAGGCATAAGCTGGGGCCAGAAAGAAACAGGATTAAATCCTGTATGTTCTCTTGTTGTGGATATAGGCGGCGGCAGTACTGAATTGATCTTGAACTGTGATAAAAATGCAAAGTTCAGCCTGCCGCTTGGAGCTGTCAAATTATTCGAGTCGTTTATTAGACATGACATACCAAGTGCTTATGAATTAAGCTTATTGAACGCTCATATTTTAGCTGAATTAGATCAGGCAGTTTCGATAATCAGAAAGAAAATTGACTCCGGGCCTTTCGCTTTCGTAGCAACCGGCGGAACACCGACAACGCTTGCAGCGATGCATCTGAAGATGGATTCATATGACGGAAACAGGGTGCATGGCATGCACCTCCCCTATTCTGCCATCAGGAAGATGTATGAAGATTTAATTTCAGTCCCCCTGGAAGATCGCCGTTCAATAATCGGGCTTGAATCGAACCGTGCGGATATCATAATACCTGGGGTAATGATCATGATGTCGCTGATGTATTTGCTCGGAGTTCAGGAAACTGTTGTCAGCGATTATGGCTTGATGGAAGGAATACTTTATGATGTGCTGTGTCCCGCCTGATAGTTCCTCAGGAAGAGACCATGTGTTATAATTAATATCGATGCGCAAAATATACGAAAGACCACTTAGTCTTAAGAACGCCCGCATGCGCTACTGTCCCGGATGCGGGCATAGCATTGTTCACCGGTTGATTGCCGAAGTCATCGACGAACTCGAATTGAGAGAAAAGATAATAGGTGTAGCACCGGTAGGCTGTGCGGTCTTTGCTTATGACTATTTCAATTTCGACATGATCGAGGTGGCTCATGGCAGACCACCTGCTGCTGCGACTGCTATGAAAAGGACCCTGCCTGAAACTATTATATTTTCTTATCAAGGAGATGGGGATCTTGCCGCAATAGGAACCGCCGAGATCATCCATGCCGCAAACAGAGGGGAAAATATAAGCGTATTCTTTATAAATAATGCTACGTACGGCATGACCGGCGGGCAAATGGCGCCCACAACGCTTCCTCTCCAGAAAACTACGACAACCCCTCTCGGACGAGATATTAAACTTACCGGCCATCCTTTGCGTGTTGCGGAATTGCTTGCGACTATTGAAGGGGTTTCGCTTGTTGCAAGGTCCTCTGTAGATTCCCCGCAGAATATTATTCAGACAAAAAAATTGATTAAAAAGTCCTTCAGGCACCAGATCGAAGGTCTCGGCTTCAGCCTGGTCGAAATTCTTTCGCCTTGTCCTACGGATTGGGGACTCTCCCCGGCGGAATCACAGGAGTGGATAAGAAGCACAATGATGGAAGTCTTCAAGCCAGGTGTGCTGAAGGATACATGGAAAGACGGACGATAATAGCCGGATCGGGCGGACAAGGGATACTTTTTCTGGGAAAGCTCATAGCCTGCGCGGCAATGCGTGATAATAAAGAGGTCACCTGGTTTCCATCATACGGTGCAGAAATAAGGGGGGGGACCGCAACCTGCACTGTTATTGTTTCGTCCGATATGATCGGCTCTCCTGTGGTGAAAAATACCGATTTCCTTATTGTGATGAATGAAGCTTCTTACGCTAAATTCCAGGGCAGGCTCGTACCCGGAGGGACGCTGATCTATGACTCCTCAGTGATAAAGTCGCCACTCCAGAGGACCGATATCATTTCAATACCTGTCCCTGCCAGCGACATGGCAGCCACTATGAAGAACAAAAGACTCGCAAACATGGCCCTCATCGGGGCCTTCTCGGCGATATCGGGTCTCATAAGCCTTGAGGCCCTCAACAATGCCCTGGCGGATGTCACGTCAACCAGTAGAAGGAACCTGCTGGCCATAAACAAAGAAATAATCCTCAAAGGATATTCCCTTGCCAAAGATCCGAAAGGCAGTAATAACTGACATCAAGCAGATTCAGAAGATTGTAAATGAGTTCGCTCGAAAAGAAGAGATGCTCCCCCGAGCCCTTAACGAACTCTATGAGAGCATAAGGGATTTCTTCGTTTACGATTACGAAGGCACTATTGCGGGTGTTTGCGCCCTTAGAATATTGTGGGAGGATCTTGCTGAAATCAGGTCCCTCGCCGTACAAAAAGAATATCAACATACAGGCATCGGCAAGGCCTTGGTAAGGAAATGTCTTAAAGAAGCGAAAGATCTGGGGATCAAGCGCGTCTTCGCCCTTACCTATCATCCCGATTTCTTCAAGAAAAACGGCTTTATAGATA
>JBGOVD010000252.1:0-4186 GCA_041477935.1 Dissulfurispiraceae bacterium
AAGGGTGACACTTCTGCGAGACCTCGGTGCGGCCCTCTCCCCGTTCAATTCGTTCCTGTTCCTGCAAGGACTCGAAACGCTTCACCTTAGGATGCCGCGGCATTGCGAGAATGCGCTGGCTGTCGCGCAATATCTCGAAAAAAATCCGAAGGTCAGCTGGGTGAACTACCCCGGTCTCGATTCGAGCCCGGAAAAAGTGCGGGCAGCGAAATATCTGAAAAGAGGCGCAGGAGCCATTATCGGCTTCGGCATCAAGGGAGGCGCCCAGGCAGGGCGGAATTTCATAGAGTCCCTGCAGCTGGTTTCGCATCTCGCCAATATCGGCGATGCAAAGACACTTGCGATCCATCCTGCGACTACGACGCACCAGCAACTTTCGCCCGAAGAACAGCTTGCCACGGGTGTGACACCTGATTTTATAAGGCTTTCTATCGGGATAGAACACATCGACGATATAATCGCCGATATAGAACAGGCGTTGGACAAGGCTTCGTCATAAGTCCGGTCACCTGTTATAATAGGAGACGCCATGAGAATTTTTCGGGACATAACAGAAACTATCGGTAGTACTCCGCTGGTAAAGACAAACCGGCTCGCTGCGGGGTTGCCCGGGACCGTTGTTGCAAAGCTTGAATCCTTTAATCCGCTCTCGAGCGTGAAAGACCGCATCGGTGTTTCGATGATCGAGACCGCTGAAAAAGAGGGCCTTGTTGATAAGAATACGGTCATAATCGAGCCTACAAGCGGCAATACCGGCATCGCTCTCGCTTTTGTCTGCGCGGCAAGAGGATACAAACTCGTCCTTACAATGCCGGAAACGATGAGCCTCGAAAGACGCCAGCTGCTGAAAATACTCGGGGCAGAAGTGGTCTTGACCGAAGGAGCAAAGGGGATGCGCGGCGCCATAGAAAAGGCCGAGGAACTGCTGAAGGAGCACCCGAAGAGCTACATGCCCCAGCAGTTCAAGAATCCAGCCAATCCGGAGATTCACCGCAAGACCACGGCGGAGGAAATATGGGCCGACACTGATGGTACTGTGGATTATTTTGTCTCAGGCATCGGCACGGGCGGCACGATCACCGGCGTGGGAGAAGTTTTGAAAAGCAGGAAGCCGTCCGTAAAAATAGTTGCCGTCGAGCCGGCTGACTCCCCGGTACTTTCGGGGGGAAAGCCCGGCCCCCACAAGATCCAGGGCATCGGAGCGGGCTTTGTTCCCGGCGTGCTCAATACCGGGATATATGATGAGATTATTCAGGTATCCAATGACGATGCCGGTGATACGGCGCGCAAACTGGCGCGCCTGGAGGGCATCTTTGCCGGCATCTCGAGCGGAGCGGCCATGTGGGCGGCGCTTGAGATAGCAAAGCGCGCAGAATCGAAAGACAAGACCATAGTTGTACTACTCCCCGACACTGGCGAACGTTATTTGTCCACATGGCTTTTTCAGGAGTTCCTGGGTTGAAGAAGCACAGTGTAGGGATTGTCGAGACTAAATATTTCACCTTTGCCGCACCTCCTGACGAGATGGTGCTCGAGTCAGGACAGAAGCTGGGGCCGATTACTCTTGCGTACGAAACGTACGGCAATCCGGACCAGAACAGCGGCAATGCCATTCTCGCACTCCATGCCTTTTCGGGCGATGCCCACGCTGCGGGCTACTATAAGGGCGACGAAAAACCGGGCTGGTGGGATGATATGATCGGTCCGGGAAAAGCCCTCGACACCGACAAATACTTTGTAATCTGCTCCAATGTCATCGGCGGGTGCAAAGGGAGCACAGGTCCGTCTTCCATAAATCCCGAGACAGGCGAACCTTATGCCCTCGATTTTCCGGTCATTACGATTGCCGATATGGTCAATGCACAGAAGCATCTCATAGACCACCTCGGCATCGATAAATTACTATGCGTCACCGGCGGCTCCATGGGAGGGATGCAGGCCCTGCAATGGGTTGCAGCCTATCCGGACAGGATACGTTCCGCGGTCCCGATTGCCACAGCCCTGAAGCATTCGCCTCAGCAGATCGCGTTCAACGAAGTGGGACGGCAGGCAGTCATGGCAGACCCGGCCTGGAACCACGGGCAATATTACGGCAAGTCACGGCCCGAAAGGGGCCTCGCCATCGCGCGCATGATAGGCCATATCACATACATGAGCGACAAGTCCATGGAGACCAAATTTTCAAGGAAGCTGAAAGAAAAAGACTATAGCTACGGCTTTCAGACCGACTTCGAGGTCGAGGGATACCTCAGGTACCAGGGGGACAGCTTCGTCAAGCGTTTCGACGCAAACTCCTATCTCTATATAACCAAGGCCATAGATTATTTCGACCTTGCCGGGCAGAAGCTTATCCCGACGGGAACGAACATCGATGTCCGATTTCTGGTAATTGCCTTTCAGTCCGACTGGCTCTATCCCCCCTACCAGTCCCAGAATATAGTACGGAAGCTCAAGATGAGGCATATCGACGCCACTTATATCGAAATCAAGTCCACGTACGGGCATGACGCCTTCCTTCTTGAAGTAGAGGAGGAGACGATGCTGATACGCCACTTCCTGAACCGGCTATATTACGGAAATGGAGCAACCGACCTGTATGAAATCTGACAACGTCCGCCTCGATCACAAGATCATATATGACATCGTCGAGCCTGGTTCCCGTGTCCTCGACCTTGGCTGCGGCGATGGTTCCCTGATGCAGCTGCTTGCGACGGGCAAAAACGCGCGGGTCCAGGGGATAGAGGTTGCGGACGAACAGATCTATAGATGCGTAGCGCGGGGCGTAAGCGTCTTTCATGGCGACATAGATACCGGCCTGTCGGAGTACCCTGACAAGTCTTTCGATTTTATTATCCTGAACCAGAGCCTGCAGGAGGCGATAAAGGTGGAGTTCGTGCTGAATGAGGCACTTCGCGTCGGGCAAAAGGTCATCGTCGGATTTTCGAATTTCGCTTACTACAAGGCACGTATCGACGTTTTTTTCCATGGCGGGGTGCCGGTTACCGAATCTCTGCCGCACGAATGGTACTCTACTCCCAACCTGCACTTCCTGAGCATCCACGACTTCGAGAATTATTGCTCCCACAAAAACGTGAGGATACTGGCGAGATACTATCTGGGAGAACACAAGGTGATCAGCTTTCTGCCGAATCTCCTGGCGCTGAACGCAATCTTCGTTATATCAAGGTAAGTCCGGGGATGCGCGCCCCGTCGTCGGGGCCAATTAACGGATGATAAGCTGTTTGTCCGGCAACTCCCCTTTGGGATTGCAGACAGGGCAAGGCTTGCGCAATAAAACATTGCCCCCTTTGCATTTCGCGCATGGCCGAATCCCTATAAAAGACGTGCCGTTGCAGTACATGCACTTTTCCTTGCTGTCGTAACAGTTGGTTCCCTTGCATATCTGGCATTTTTCCGGCATGTTCTCTCCTTTTCAGCCCTAGTGTTTGGTCATCCGCGCAATAATTAGAGTATACCCTATACCGACAATTTTTTCTGTGATAATTTGCAGTTCAAAATAATTAACTTCAGGCCTGTCCGGCAGATATATTGACATAAGTCATATCTGATTATCGGGGAAATGGTTAAGATTTAATTAAGAGTTTAACGCAACAAAATGAACTTATCAATATAAAGGCGTGATTAAAGGAGAGTGATATGAAACTGAACGCCGCAACAAAGATCGACGACGTATTGAAAGAGTATCCATTCCTGACAGATTATTTCCTTGGCCGGTCGCCCAAGTTCAAACTGCTGCAGAGCGCTGTGATGAGGAAAACAGTAGGTCGTATCGCCACATTGAGCCAAGTGGCTGTGATCGGCGGCATCGAACTCGGTCAGTTGCTTGATGAGATCGCCGCAGAGATCACATCGAAGACCGGCCTGAAAGACGTAACAATCGACAAGACCCCGGCTGCATCCGGCGAGCTCGATGATGCCTCAATCCGGCAGGAGCTATTGAAAGACATTATCAGGGACCTTCATGCCGGCGTCGACATGTCCATCCTGAAGCAGAAGTTTCTGGATCTCATCAGAGATATCGATGCCGTCGAAATCGCGCGCATGGAGCAGAAACTGATAGAGGAAGGGATGCCCGAAAGCGAGGTAAAGCGCCTTTGCGATGTACATGTGAAGGTCTTCGAGGAGTCTCTGGATAAGAAGCATAAACTTCAGATGCCCGCGGGCC
>JBGOVD010000335.1:0-3330 GCA_041477935.1 Dissulfurispiraceae bacterium
TATATCTAACCGAGGGAGGGAAAATCAGGGAGACCGAATCCGCTTTGGATATCGAAGAACTCATCTCGAAATACGTCTTCGGAAAAGTATAAGACCGGCGTCAGTTTGCCGGAATAACCTTTTGCAGTGATTTTTATTAGAGATAATACTTGACAATATAAGTCTGGTATTTTAGCATGTAGTATATGCTCAGATTATCTACCAAAGGTCAGTATGGTGTGCGTGCAATGTTCGAAATTGCGGGTGGTTATCCCGACAGTCCGGTCACAATCAGGGAGATATCCGAGCGCCAGGACGTATCGGTGGCCTATCTTGAACAGATACTTAATCGGCTCCGCAAGGCCGGGCTCATCAAGAGCGTTAAAGGCCCCGGAGGCGGCTATCTTCTGAGCCGGAAGCCGGAGGAAATAAGCATAGCCGCCATTCTCAACGAACTGGAAGGGCCGGTCGCCATTACTTCCTGTCTCAATCCTGAGGAGGGCTGTGTCCGTGTGGACTCATGTGTTACTCATCTGCTTTGGAAGGCCCTCGGAGAGCAGGTCCAGGCTTTTTTGCAGACCATCACGCTCCGCAATCTTACCGCGGGTGATTTCGTTAAGAAAAAAAGGAAAAAGAGTAGTTGACAAATTCGATCAACTAATTTACCCTGTTATTATGGAATTCGTAGAAAATGTAAGAGCCGATGTCACTGCGGACATAGTCTATATGATGTGCCCCATGCATTTGCTCAAACTGGATGAGATGATCAAGGACCTTGAAGTCGGGCAGGTCCTCGAAGTCCTGACCGATTACGACGGTGCCATGGAAGACATACCTCAATGGTGCAGAAGAACAGGTAATGAGTTTATCGGTATGAACGAAACCGAGGATTTCTACAAGTTCTATATACGCAAGACAGTCAAAACGTAACCTTACAGGTTCGTTTTCCATCGAAATACGGAAGGCTTACGAATGACGGCTGGAAAAGGAGACGGTATGAGAAAATGCTATTTTGACCACGCTGCTACTAACCCCCTGCATCCGGCGGTTTTGGAAGCCATGATGCCTTATCTCAGGGAAGATTTCGGCAATGCCCTGAGCGTCTATGACCTCGGCATCAGAGCCAGGGATGCTATAGAGAAGGCGCGCTTGGAGGTTGCCTCCCTTATAAACGCTAAACCGTCAGGGATTATTTTTACCTCCTGCGGTGTCGAGGCAAACAATACGGCACTCAGGGGGATCGCCCTGGCAAAACAGACAAAGGGCAATCACATAATTGTTTCCAAGGCCGAACACCATTCCATCCTCAACAGTGCCAGGTTTCTCGAAAAGAGCGGGTTCGTCGTAACCTATCTGCCGGTTGACAAGCACGGTGTTGTTGCTCCTGAGGCGTTAAAAAGTTCGATCACCAAAGAGACTGTACTCATTTCCATCACTCATGCGAGCCGTGAGATCGGCACGCTGGAGCCGATCAGGGAACTTGCGGCAATAGCAAAACAGAACGGCATTCTCTTTCATGCCGATGCAGTTTCTACGACCGGCAACATCCCCGTGGATGTCAACGAACTGGGCGTGGACCTCCTGAGTATGACGGCGCATCAGTTCTACGGGCCGAAAGGGGTCGGCGCCCTCTATGTGCGCGAAGGCATTCGTCTCGTGCCGCTCATGTACGGAGGCATACAGGAAGGCGGCAGAAGAGCGGGCACTGAAAATGTAGCAGCTATCGCCGGTATGGGCAAGGCAGCTGCACTCGCGCGAGATGAGATGTCTTCCAGGATAGAACATAGCCTTAAATTGAGAAACAGGTTGATTGAGGGAGTTTCGAAGATACCTAAAGTTTATTTAACCGGGCATCCCGCAAACAGGCTACCCAACCATGCAAGTTTCGTAGTCGAGTTTATAGAAGGAGAGGCGATGCTGCTGCTGCTCTCGATGAAGGGAATCTACGCCGCCAGCGGATCGGCCTGCTCTTCGAAGGCATTGAAATCGTCGCCGGTATTGATGTCTATCGGCATACCGTCCGCGCTGGCACAGGGTTCGATCGTATTTACGCTCGGCGAAGGCAATTCGGAAGAGGATGTGGATTATTTCCTTAATGAGTTCCCGGCTATAATTAAAAGACTTAGAGAGATGTCCCCTTTTGCCAAAGGATGGGGAGAAGAAGGCCAGGGCGATAAATGTTACGTGGGAGGATAATAATATGTATTCAGAAAAAGTAATGGACCATTTCATGAATCCCAGGAATGTGGGAGAAATGCCGGATGCTGACGGCGTCGGCATGGAGGGCAATCCGACCTGCGGAGATGCCATGCAATTATTCATAAAGGTCGAAAACGACCGGATCGTGGACGCAAAGTTCAGGACCTTCGGCTGCGGCGCGGCGATTGCCGTCAGCAGTATGATCACAGAAATGGTGAAGGGTAAGACCCTGGACGAAGCCATGAGCATGTCAAAAGAGGCGGTCGCAAATGAACTCGGGGGACTTCCTCCGCAAAAAATGCATTGTTCCAATCTTGGGGCTGATGCACTCAAGAAGGCCATCGAAGATTACAGGAGCAAGAAAAAATCTTGACAAATTTCAGCAGTCACTCTAAAATTTGACAAAGCCTAAATTCCGATGAAAGGGACCGAAAATGGCATATAAGCTCTTATTGGCCGACGACAGTCAGACGATTCAAAAGGTTGTGGAACTTGTCCTTGCGCGCGAGGGGTTCGATATTCTGGCTTGTAACGATGGCGAAGAGGCCGTAAAAGCACTTGGTTCAGGTATGCCTGATATTGTCCTTGCCGATATAGAAATGCCTAAATTGAACGGGTATCAGCTGTGCGAGAAGATAAAGGGGAACCCGGCCACAGTGCACATTCCAGTTATCCTTCTTGCGGGGGCTTTCGAGCCGTTTGACGAGGATTATGCCCGCTCGGTAGGCGCCGACGATTTTATTATGAAGCCTTTCGAATCCCACGAACTGGTGAGCAAGGTCAGGTCGTTGCTTGTAGGTCCTGAAACAATCGAAAGGCCTGAGTCGGTATCTATGACTGCATCTGCTGCAGAAGAGATTGCACCGGTAGAAGCAGCGGTTGGGTCGTCTGCGCAGGCCACTGAATGGTTCGAGAGCTATCCCGTTGATCAGCAGGAGACGATGAAAGCAGAGGAGCCTGTCGAAGCCTTCTCAGCAGCCGCTGTTTCAGCTGACGAGACTAAGGCTTTTGACGATGAACTCAGAGAGAGCATGCAGAAACTGGAAGAAGCGGGCGGCATTAACACTGCAGCGACTGAAGAAGTCATACCTGAAGAGTTCTCAATAGAAGAAATTGCCAAGATGGTGAAAGAGGCCATCGGGGAACCGGCAA
>JBGOVD010000314.1:0-3480 GCA_041477935.1 Dissulfurispiraceae bacterium
ACAGATTCGGCAACAAGGTGGATAAGTGCGACTTCTGCGTAAACAGGCTTGAGAAAGGGCTGCTGCCCGCATGTGTCGAGGCGTGCGAGGCTAACGCCAGGATATTCGGAGATATGAATGCGCCCGAGGGAGAATTCGCAGAGTATCTTAAAAGGAAAGATCTGAATGTACGCAAGCCGGAACTGAAGATAAAAACCAGCATATTATATATCTCATCCCGGAGCAGCAAGCGGGGAGGTTCATTATGAAAGAAAACGTGTTTAATATGATAAATTCCGGACTGTCTTTGACAAGACGCTCCCTGCTGAAAATGACTGCGACGGGAGCGGCTGCCCTTGCATTCGGAATCGACAAGGCAAGGGCTGCCGCAGATTGGCTAAGTCCGAGGCAGGTCCAGAAATCGGCTGCGACGACAATCGACAGAGATGTGAAGATCGTCCATTCCGTCTGTCTCGGATGCAATTCCAGGTGCGGTGTGAGGGCCGTCATCGAAGACGGGAAACTGGTCAAGCATTCCGGCAACCCATACCATCCATACAACAGCAGATTCGAGCCTGTTGCATACAAGACATCCGTTAAGGAGACGCTTGCTTTGCCAAGTCCTGTTTGCGGCAAATCACAGGGGGTGCCGAATTATGCCTACAATCCATATCGCATTCTCAAGCCGCTGAAGCGTGCAGGCAAGAGGGGATCCGGTAAATTCGAGCCTATAGAATGGGACCAGTTGATCAAAGAGATTGCGGAGGGCGGCAAGCATTTCGCGCATCTGGGCGAGGACAGGATAGTGCCCGGCATAAAAGAGCTGAACAGCGATGTTCCCATAGATCCGAATGCCCCTGAATTAGGCCCCGTGAGAAACGGATTCATTTTTATCGGGGGTAGGGACCAGAATGCGAGGAAGGAGTTTTCAGACAGGTTTGTCAAAGAAGCACTTGGTTCGGTAAATCGAATCGGACATACCGATATTTGCGGAATAGGCTTCAGGATGGGCAACTGGGCATTTACGGAGAAGAAAGATGTGGAGCTCAAGGCAGACCCCCTGAGTGCGGAATATATTCTTGTCTTCGGGGCGAATATTTATGAGGCGTTACAGCCGGGCATTAATACATACGGCGCTATAGTCAGCAATAGAAGTTCGGAGGGTAAGGTTAAATTCACTATAGTCGATCCGAGGGCGACAAATGCCTCCACGCACGCTGAGAGCTGGGTCCCGATCAAGCCTTGTCAGGACGGAGCATTTGCCATGGGTATGATCCGCTGGATGATTGAGAATGATCGCTGCAATAAGGAGTTTCTCGGCGCGCCTAATCAAAAAGCCGCCGAAAACAGAGGCCACGCATGTTATACCAATTCGACTCACCTGGTAATTGTAGACGACAAGCACAAAAACTACAGGAAATTCCTCAGGGTCGCTGATATCAATCCGTCCGCATCCGAGGCTGACGGCAAGTCGTTCGTTGTTCTGTCGAAAGGGGGCAATCCAGTCGCCTTTGATAAAACCGAAGACGCAATCCTCGATGGAGACGCTGCTGTAAAAGATGCGACAGGCAAAGCAATAAAGGTAAAGACCTCTTTTCGCCTGATGAAAGAAGGAGTAATGGAGCATACTCTGGATGAATATGCCACGTTATCAGGAGTCGACAAGGCCCAAATGGAAAAGGTCGCCAGGGAATTCACTTCTCACGGGACGAAAGCGGCCGTCACCCAGTACCATGGCGCAGGGAACTATCTCAGCGGCACTTATGCCTCTTATGCGGTAGCGATGCTTAATGCCCTTGTCGGCAGCGTCGACCGCAAAGGCGGGTATATGAAGGGTGGTGGCGGCGCAGGTGCCTGGAATATGGGTCTGTATGATCTGAAGGAATTTGCAGGGATGAAAAAAACGCAGGGTATCCCGATGTCGAGGGAAAAGGCGGCATACGAAAAAAGTACCGAATTCAGAAAAAAGGGTTACCCCGCGAAGAGGCCGTGGTTCCCGTTCTCGGTCGGCGGATTGTGCGTCGAAACCTTGAGCGGTATAGATCAGAAATATCCTTATGCCTGCAAAATACTGTTCACTTATTTCTTCAATCCTGTTTATTCAATTCCCGGCGGATATCGATATAAGGAAACACTGGATAATTCGGACAAGGTCCCTCTCCATGTCTCCATCGATATAGCGGTCAACGAGTCGAATCTCTATGCAGATTATATCGTACCGGATGTTACGTATCCAGAGGGGCACTACGGCTTCCTCACCCCTCATGCCCCGGCGATGAAATTTACGGGCGTCCGCACTCCGACGATCGAACCTCTCACCGGGAAAACACCCGATGGCAGGCCTTTCTGTGAAGAGACGTTCCTGATCGATCTCGCAAAGGCTGCGGGATTGCCCGGCTTCGGAGAGAATGCCATTAAGGCAAAAGACGGCAAGCTGCATCCGCTTAACAGAGGGGAGGATTACTATCTGCGAGGCATCGCAAATCTTGCGGGCGCCGCAAAGGTTCCGGAGGCAGCTGCAGAGGAGATAAGTTTCGTAGAGAGGAACTACCCGGTGGCACAATATAGACAGCTTCTTGCTGAAGGCGAATGGAAGCAGGCCTGCTACGTCCTGGCACGGGGCGGTGTTTTCGATAAGACATATGGGGATGTCTTCGAAGGAGAGAAGCATAAATACGGGCTCAAAAGGGTAGTGCTGTACAATGAGGAACTTGCAACTACGAGAAGTTCCATTACCGGAGAGTTCTTCCCGGGCACACTCAAGTATGTGCCGCCGGTAACTCCGATGGGAGGGAACATCGATGAACTCGATAAGGATTATCCTTTTTCTGTAATCACCTACAAGATGAATGTGCATTCACAGTCAAGGACCGTTCTGCACGATTGGTCGATGGAGGTATTCCCCGAAAACTTCGTCATCATGAACGAAAAGGATGCCAGGGAACTCGGGCTCGACAGCGGCAACACTGTTCGCCTCGTGTCACGGAGCAACGCGGAAGGGATTGCCGGGAAGATCAAGGTCAGCAAGCTGGTGAGGCCCGGATGTATCGGGGTTTCCTTTCACTATGGTCATACCCAGCTTGGCGCGTCCCGTCTATCCGTCAAAAAAGCAGAAAGTGTTTTCCTCGGAGGAGGAAAGGTGTCCGATAAAGAGGGCCTTATCCCCAATCCGAGATATGCGACCGGCCTGAATCCGAATGATATAGCTCGTCTCGACGAAAACCTGGCCGATACGCCGTTGGTAGATGTCGTAGGGGGAATTCCCGACTTCAGCAGCACAAGGGTGAAAGTGGTGAAGATTTAGCGATTGTTATGCTCCGCTTGCATTTAGGGTAAAATGGAAGATAGATCCCGACCTGTGGCACTGTCAGGGTTTGAATAAGAGAGGTGCAAATGATAAAACCGGTCTATCTCGATTACAACTCGTCAACTCCGCACGATCCGGAAGTGATCGCGGCCATGAGGCCTTATCTCGAAGAGCACTTCGGGAATCCGTCAAGC
>JBGOVD010000164.1:0-5343 GCA_041477935.1 Dissulfurispiraceae bacterium
CCCGAGATGATATGCATTATTATATGCCTTAGTATGTATCTGTTGTATGCAATTGTCAAGAGACAAAAGAGGGCAACCCAAGGGGCGCACGCGAAGGTCGGCAAAGCTATCGAAATTGTGGTATAAAGTATTTATGAGCAGCGATGATTATAAGGGAAAAGAATTCACGGTAAGACCTGCTTCGCCTGCAGGCTCTGAACGACATTTTGCCTAAGGCCGCATGTCCTGCTGTTAGAACTGACCCGTACTCAGCATGATCAAGGTACAGGCTTCGAGCACTTCTATTCCGGCCCTTCGAAGACGGTCGTATTCACCGGGATTTTCCGTGCCCGGATTAAAGATAATGCGACGCGGTCTGATTTGAACTATTTCGTCGAGGACCGTTGCCTGTCGTGACGGTCTGATATACATAGTTACAGTATCAATCCTGTCGGGGACTGAAGCGAGGGTCGGGTAAGCTATTCTCCCGAGGACCTCTTTTCGTGCGGGGGCGACCGGTATTGGATTATGTCCGTGCTCCGCAAGCATTCGCATTGCAAGATTGGAGTAGCGGTTATCCTTGGGGCTTGCGCCAACGACAGCTACATTTTCCATTTTCATCTATCGGCGTGCTCATCCACTTCTACTTTCGCATCATCAGGCATAATCGGATTTAGTTATTCCGGGTTAGGTCGCGGCGAGACTTCTTTGACGAATGTCAGGACCTTGCCGCCATCATCGCCGTAGAGGTCCTTGTCTTTGAGATGGGTTTTAATGAACGCAGAGAGGGATACGGAGGATGTGAACTTCTCCTTAAAGAGCTTGTCTTCGACAATTCTGATTTTCAGTTCACCCTGGGAAACGGAATAATTTACAAACGTCCATGATTTTTTCTCGAAAGACGGCCTGATTCCCTGGACATTGAGAAACTTGTCTCCATCGATATTGCTGCCCATAGCCCTATAATATTCGCGGGTATGAACTCCTTTTTCCTGCAGGATGACCAGAAACTCGTGTTCATTGAAAGGAGAAAAAGTGATCGTACCGGAATCTTTCTGGTCGGTGCTCCTGTATAACCAATTGCCCACAAGGTCCAAGTCGATGCACGCATCTTCACTCCGGGTGAGCGGGACTTCCGAGTCATAAGGGCAGCCACAGAGCGAAAGCAATATCGCCGCAAAGAAAATACATTCAAGTGGAAACTTAAGCGATCTCATTTGTCTGCCTTGTCCTTATCGTGGAGGTCATTAAGCATGATGCGCCGCGTGCAATCGATTTTACCCCCCGCCCGTCTTTGCCATACTGAGCGCCTGACCGAGGGCGGGTATGAAATCTTTTTTTCTCGAAAGGACCCGCGGCAGGACGCACGTGTCGTCTTTCACCTTTACCCCGAACGCTTTCTCCACGATCCAGGTTTCGCCTTTGAGCAAGACGCGCTCTTGCTGAGAGGTCAGGGGATTCGTCACGAGCAAGGCCGTAAGATCGTACCCGTTTGCGGCACGTATATGTTCCAACTCGTCAAGAAGCTCCGACTCTCTAAGGTCGATCTGCTCGCAGTCCAGAACCATCATCTGGCTGACGCCGAGTTTCTTGCCGCCTATCAGGAATTCCTTGAAGTCAGCATTAATGAGTTCAGCACTGCTCTTGCCCTCTATATTTATGCTTGCGTGAAGGAGCTCCTTTCCATACTTTTTGATCGAAACCCCGGCCAGTTCGGCCAGACGTTCGGCCATCAAACGGTCGCGTTCGGTCGTGGTGGAGAGAGTGAGGATTAATGTATCGGAAAGGATGCCCGACAAAAGCAGACCTGCGATCTCAGGCGGTATCCGCACCTGGTGGAGGGTCATGATACTAGCCACTACCGTGCAGGTGCTTCCGACGGGATCGTTGTAAACGAAGATGGGCGCGACGGTTGAGATGTCGCCTACCCGATGGTGATCGATAATTTCGAGGATTTCGGCATCTTCGATACCGTCAACGGCCTGGGATATCTCATTATGGTCCACGAGGATCGCCCTCTTCCGCACCGGATCCAGCAAGTCGGTACGAGTGATGAACCCGATGATCCGGTTTTCGCTATCGACAGCAATGGCCGATCGGTGGTCCGACTCACGTACGATCTTGCGGAGGCTGGCCATGTGAGTTAACAGACCCACTGTCGGACAATCAGTGCCCATGATGGAGGATACAGGTTCAGACATGGTCAAGAGCTGAAATGTGCCGAAGGCAGTATGCGGCGATGACAAGATGAGGGTTCCCTGTTTTTCGGCTGCGGAGATAATGTCCCTGTCTACGGGCAGTCTGTCAGTTATGATCAGAGCAGAGCATTCCGCATGGATCAGTTCCATCTGGATATCGCGCTGATCACCGACGACAACGACCGCCCCGGGAGATACCCGGTTAAGCATCGTTCCTTTCTGCATGGCAGCCACGTGGACCTTTCCGGTAAGTACGCTGGCATTTCTGCTGTTGCTTATCACGCGGCAGTCGAGGGTTTTGACCAGGATATCAAGCTCTATCGGGGCCTTGGAAAGGTCTGTAAAACCGACACTGGCCATATAATGCTCCGCAATATCACGAAGTCCGACGATCCCGGCCAGCCGGCTATCATCATCGACCACGGGGACGGAGTGGACACCCGTATTTTTCATCAGTTCAGCCAGGGCATGCACGGATTCGCGGGTATTAATGAAGACCGGTTTTTTCATGTCGAGGTCGCCGACTGTCGGCGTCAGGCTTTCCAGTTCGTTTGGTACCGGGACCCCGAACCGTTCGAGCACAAATCGTGTCTCTTCGTTAAGTTTCCCCGCCCTGCCGGGCGTAAACAGAAACCGCTTGTCAGTGAGGTTCTTGAAATGCGAATAGGCTATAGCGGAACAGGTGGAATCCGTATCAGGATTCTTGTGTCCGATGACATAAACGATCTTTGGCTGATCCATTTTATTGGCGGTCCTTTCAGGTACGTAAAGTCCAAGCTTGCTGCATTTACTGTACCCCATAATCGATAAGTCGTCAAGTCGTCTTCCGCTGACTTATCCCTGAGTTGTACGGAAGGTAATTCTTGTATTTAACAGGGCAAGTGATAAACTGATTATTGATTAGGAAACCTGTGAGCATTTAATCAAAAGGGAGAGATCATGATTTTCAAACAATTCTATCTTGAGAGTCTGGGACATGCGTCATACTTTATCGGCTCTGAAGCTACCGGAGAGGCCTTAGTGCTCGATGCGAGAAGGGATGTCGATTTGTATTTCGACGAGGCCCGCAGCCGGGGCATGCGGATCAGGTATGCGGCAGACACCCACCAACACAACGATTATATATCGGGCATTAAGGAGATTTCAGTTCGCGCCGATATTGAAATCCTCGCTGGTACCGGCGCAACACTTGGGTATGATGCGAGAAAATTGAATGATGGCGAGAAGATTGGGATGGGGGAGATTGTGTTTGAAGTACTCCATACCCCAGGTCATACGCCAGAGCATATATGCCTGCTGGTGACGGACCTTTCACGCGGAGAAGAACCGGCGCTCCTTTTGTCCGGGGGATTGCTGCTTGTCGGAGATGTAGCAAGGCCTGATCTTTTCGGAGGTGCTGAAAATGCGGCGGCCAATGCGCGTGATCTCTTTCATTCGCTGCATGATAAGGTCATGACGCTGCCTGATCATGTCGAGGTATATCCTACCCATGTTGCCGGTTCGCTCTGCGGAGGGAATATCGGGAGCCGCCTCTCGACAACTATCGGTTACGAGCGGAGACTGAACAGATGGATGAAAGATAAGGACGCTGAAAGGCTTATCACAAGCGGCATTGAGCCGGAGAAACTGCCGTCCGTGCCGCCGTACTGGAGGCATATGAGGAAACTTAACCAGGGAGGGCCCCCGCTTCTGGGTGTTCTCCGCGAGCCGCCGGCATTGACCGTCGAAGAATTTGACCGCAAACGCTCGGGGGGAATCCATATACTCGACACTCGTTCGCCCGAGGCGTTCTCCGCTCATATTCCGGGAGCTCTTAATGCGGGTGCCGGGTCCAGCTTTCCGACCTGGGCCGGTACCGTGCTGCCGTTCGGTGAGCCTTATCTCCTGGTGGTTGAAAGATCAAAGAACCTTTGGGAAGTCTGCTGGAATTTGTTGCGTATCGGCTATGACTTGCCGATGGGCTGGCTTGCCGGCGGGATGCGTGAGTGGCGTTCCTACGGAATGCCGATCGCAACGATGCCCCAATGGACGGTTTGGGACCTTAAGGATACGATGAAGAGGCAAAAAGAACTGCTCGTTCTCGATGTCCGTCAGCCGCGTGAATGGGCAGCAGGCCACATTGATAGCGCCATCCACATCCCCGGTGCCGAGGCTCCGGACCGGCTCGCTGATATTCCGCACGACAGGCCTGTCGCCGTAATATGCGGCAGCGGCTACAGGTCCTCGGCGGTAGCGAGTCTTCTGAAGAATAAAGGATTCAGAGATGTGCATAACGTCCTTGGTGGCATGGGTGCATGGGTAAAATCGGGTTTCAGGACTGTAAAGTAAGCGGCCGTGCGACCACTTAACGCTTAGGATAAACACCGACAGCCAGGATCATCGAGTTCCTACACGATTTTCAGACTAAATCCTATTTCCAAGCAGTCGATTGAAACATATACTAAAATAGATAGAGTATGCGATGGTTCAGATATGATCGGAAGAATTACAGGGTTCGAAATGACTATAGAGACTGACTAGAGGGGGAGGTTAAGAGATGAAAAAACTTCTCGGAATTTCGAGCTTGCTGATCTTGTTGTTGACCGGGTACGGCGTCGGGTATTCGGATGAAACAGGAATTTCCGGCGTTGTAAAAGATATAGCAACAAAAGCAGCAATTTCGGGTGCCGTTATCAGTGACGGCACAAACAGCACCACCTCCGACATCACCGGAGCATACGCCCTGAGCGAGTCGGCAGGGAACTACACTCTCACTATCTCCAAATCCGGTTATCTGACCACCTCACAGAGAGCGACGGTCAAAGCTGGGGCGATTAAAACCGTAAACTGGGCATTGACAAAGTCGTACGGTACGCAGGCCATTCCCGCTGCAAACATGGAGTATGTGATCCTGGCGTGGAACGACCTGGGCATGCATTGCGATCAGGATGACTATTCCTATTTCGGTGTGCTGCCTCCGTTCAACACATTGCATGCCCAGGTGATATTTCGCGGTGCGTTCCTTGTTAATAGCGGAATCAACGTAACCTATCGATTCCCCAGGAAGACCAACTCGACGCTGCACACGAATTTCTGGACTTATGCGCCGCAGTTCGGATGGAATGTTCCGCCGAATATCGGGATTACGGGAACGCCTCTTGCCGGAAGGATGAAGCTCGATGCGAAG
>JBGOVD010000371.1:0-2879 GCA_041477935.1 Dissulfurispiraceae bacterium
ATGTCTTTACTCCGGCCGGCGATATCAAGGAACTGCCTGTGGATTCCACCCCGATCGATTTTGCCTTCAGCATCCACTCGGCTGTCGGAAATAAATGCATCGGGGCAAAGGTGAACGGAAGGATCGTACCGCTGAGATACAAGCTGAACAGCGGAGATGTGGTGGAGATCCTTACATCGCCTACACAGACTCCGAGCAAGGACTGGCTCAAATTCGTCGTGACCCAGCGGGCAAAGAGCAGGATCCGCCAGTGGACGAGGGCCGAGGAAAGAAAGGGCGGTATCGAGCTCGGCACCAAGCTGATCGAAGAAGAGCTGCGGAGGCACGGCTTACCCCTTGCTATACTCAAGTCTTCCAAGATGGATGAAGTGATGAAGGGCCTCAGCATCCAGAACATAGAGGACCTTTATGTCCTTATCGGCTACGGAAAAATCTCAGCCAAGCAGGTGATCAATAAATTCGAACCGGAGAAGGAAGAGCCCGTCCTTCCGAAAACTACATCGCGGCCCGTCAAGACCAAGGATGATATCATTACGATCAAGGGGATCGACAACGTGCTGTACCGGATCGGACGGTGCTGCATGCCGGTGCCGGGTGACAATATTGTCGGCTTCATCACCAAGGGCAAGGGAGTTACCATACATCGCAAACAGTGCCCCAGTCTCGAAAGAACGGCAGTGGACACCGAGCGCATGATCGAAGTGCAGTGGAGCCAGGAAGGCGATGCCACGTCTCAGACCAAGGTATATCTCGAAGCGCTGGACAAACCAGGCATCCTGGCCAATCTCAGCGCGCTGATATCGTCGGTTAATGTAAATATCGCTTCAGTCAAGGCTGAGTCCACATCCGACAAAAGGGCCTGGATCGAGCTCACCATGGAAGTGAAGGACAAAAATCAGCTTGTCGGACTGATGAACAAGATATCCCAGATGGACGGTATATTGCATGTCCGGAGGTAGTATTTACGCTATTTTTCCTCTTGACAAAAGGCGTTCTTCTTGGTATTGTTTATAGCAACGTGCAAATATTTTTAAAGAAAGGAGGGACAAAGCTATGACAAAAGCCGATTTAATCGATAAGATCGCAGCAGCAGCAAGTCTCACTAAGGCGGACGCGGGGAAGGCCCTCGATTCTACTCTCGACTCCATCAGACTTTCTCTTAAGAAGGGGAATAAGGTTACCCTCGTAGGTTTCGGGACGTTCTCAGTTTCCAAGCGGAAAGCCAGAAAGGGCCGCAACCCGAGGACCGGCCAGGAGATCAAGATTGCTGCAACAAAGGTGCCGAAATTTACCGCCGGAAAGACCCTGAAAGATTCAATAAAATAAGCAATCCATTGAGAAAAGAGAGGTGGCGGATAGAGTCATCTCTCTTTTTTTTTGCTTTACGAAGTATAATGTAATAAATTGCCTGGTGGGTGACACGCGAAATGGACTGCAAAAGAATAGTAACTGCAGTGGACCTCGGCCCCGATACAGAGGCCATAATAGCTTATGCGGCATGGCTTGCCGGCATGGCGGGTTCCGGGACCTCGCTCATGCTGCTTCATGTGATGGACTATACCCTCACCCCACCGACATATCTTGACCGCTACATAGAGGATGAGAAGAAACAGAACCTGGCCGTGCTTGACCGATGGACGCAGAGGCTCGGGGATGAGCAGAATGTTGCTGCCGGATATGAAGTGGTCATGGGACGGCTTATTGAAGCCGTCGGCGCCTACATGCTGAAAAAACGCGCGGATGTTCTTGTAACCGGTTACAAACACCACATGCTCCGTTCGAGCGGTGCCGGGCGTCTTATCAGGTCGCTCAGGCAGCCAATGCTTGTCGTAAGAGGCAGCAAATCGAGAGGCATTGGCCTCGGCACGGCAGATGTCAGGCGCATTCTATGTCCGGTCGACTTTTCTGCGAACTCGCAAAGGGCACTGCAATGGGCTGGATCTCTGGCAAAGAGCGGAGATGCAGAACTCACGGTACTCCATGTTCAGCCGGACCACAATCTGCCGACGGGTCCGGAAGGGCGCAAAGATGTAGAGGAGCTGGAGGTCTATAACGCAAAGGCTTTGACCGATGCCGGGACAGAACTCTCCCGCCTGGTTGACGGGATGGATGCAGGCCGGCAACCTGCTGTCGTCACGCGATCCGGCGACCCCGTTGCCGCAATTGACGAAATCTGCAGCGGTATGAATATAGACCTGGTCGTAATGGGCGCGCGAGGAAAGACCTTCTTCGAGGGCCTCCTGCTGGGAAGTGTTTCGGAATCCATAGTCAGGTCTTCTCCCTGTCCTGTTTTTATCGTGCACTGACCATGACGGACATCCTTCTCCTCATCATCAGCCTCATAATGATACTGGTCAGCGCCGAGATCTTTACGAACGGCATCGAGGTCTTCGGCAAGAAACTTTCCCTTTCCCAGGCAGTTGTGGGAAGCATCCTGGCCGCTGTGGGGACCGCACTTCCGGAGACTATACTTCCCTTTGTTGCAATTCTCATTCACGGAGGAGACGCCGGCAGAAATATCGGGGTGGGCGCCATTCTCGGGGCCCCTTTCATGCTTGCAACGCTCGCCTTTTTATTGGTCGGTATATCCGTCATCGTCGGCTTCATCCGTAAGAACAGGAAGTTCGAATTGCGTATCGAAATCGGCAGCCTTAAACGGGACCTCGTCTTTTTTATCATAATGTACGGGGCGGCGATCTCAGTCCCGTATTTGGTGCATGGAGGGCGCGAGTTCATGGCAGCCGGTCTTGTTGTGGGGTACCTCTTTTACGCTTACCTGACCTTCAGGGGTGAAAGCGAAGGGATTATGCATACGGAGGAACTATACTTCGGGAAGCTGCTGGGGCGTATCCGCAGATCGCCTGATGAGACTGTGCCGA
>JBGOVD010000124.1:0-6252 GCA_041477935.1 Dissulfurispiraceae bacterium
AACTGACTGTAAGAGATTCCGAGGGACCTCGTCGCAGCATTGATCCTTGCTATCCACAGGGACCTGAATTCGCGTTTTTTCAGCCTTCTGTCTTTATATGCAGCAACGAGAGCTTTGTCGACTGCCTGGGCGGCACTCTTGAAAAGTCTTGACCTGCCTCCTGAATATCCCTTCGCCTTGTCGAGAACCTTTTTATGGTATCTACTTGTTTTAAATCCACCTTTAGCCCTTGGCATGTTTCCTCCTTAATGCTGACTACATCTATAGTCTATAATCTGAAATTATACGCAGATTTTTTCGGAATTGAATTTTACTAAATTATTCAATGTTGAGTCAAGTAGGGCATCCATCCGCCTGAGGCGGATGGATGCCCTCAATTACTGCGGGCGGCTATATAGGCCGCCCCAACAATACCGGCCAACACAAAAAAAGAGGGCATACCGATATGAACGAAATGCCCTCTTTTTTGCTGCTCTTAAAGCCCGTAAGGGAGCATCTTTCTAATATTCGGGAGCAGCACATCGGGAACGAGAGCACTTTTTCTGAACTTCCTCATCTTGCTGGCAGGTTTACCCGTCAAAAGATGCCCTTTGTATGCCTTGTACCGCATTATCTTACCGCTGCCGGTTACCTTGAACCTCTTGGCAGCGCCCCTGTGAGTCTTAAGTTTTGGCATCTGAACCTCCTCTCTATATTCAGTTAATGAGCTCAAGAGTTTAGGAGTGAAGGAGTTAAAAATAAAAAAGATATCGTCAAACCCCTTAACTCCTCAACACCTTAACCCTTGAACTCTCGATTTATTTACTGCTCGGCGCTATCACCATCGTAATCGATTTACCCTCTTGCCTGGGCTGCTGTTCCACGGTGAATTTTCCGGGAAGCGTACCCATGATACGGTCGAAGACCTTCATACCCAATTCGGGCCTGACGATCTCGCGTCCCCTGAAAAACATGATTACCTTGGCCTTGTCTCCTTCATCAAGAAAGCGCCTCAGGTTCCGTATCTTCAGCTCGAGGTAATGCTCGGAGATCTGCGGGCGTACCTTGACTTCCTTGACATCTACGGTCTTCTTTGCCGAGTGCTTCTTGCTCATCTGGTACTTGTATTTCCCGAAATCCATCACCCTGCAGACAGGGGGAACAGATGTCGGCGACACTTCGACAAGGTCAAAACCCTTCTCGCGGGCCATACGGAGCGCTTCCTGGGGAGTCAGAATTCCGAGCTGCGCGCCATCTTCGTCGATAACCCTTATCTCTCTTGCCCGTATGCCTTCGTTTACCCTGATATCCTTGCTTATGCTGCCACCTCCATTTTTAAGTGAAGATCATTCACTGTTTAGTACGTATTGCCTGCTGCATGATCTCTATGAACTCGCCTATACTGAAAGGACCGGCGTTTTCTCCGTTTCTCTTCCGCACCGTAATTTGCTGATCGGCGACCTCTTTATCCCCTATTATAACTAAATACGGAATTTTTCTTAAGGTCGCCTCGCGGATTTTGTATCCGATCTTCTCATTCCTTACATCGATCTCGGCCCTTATGTCTGCACCCTTGAGTTGACGGCAGATTTCTTTTGCATGATCGTCGTGGCGCTCGGCTATAGTAAGCACCTTCGCCTGCACCGGCGCGAGCCAGAGCGGAAAGTCGCCGCCGTAATTTTCGATAAGTATGCCGAAAAAACGTTCCAGTGAGCCCATCAGCGCCCGGTGTATCATGATCGGCTGATGTTCCTTGCCGTCGCTTCCGCGATACGTGATATCGAAACGCTCGGGGTTGTTGAAATCCACCTGGATGGTGCTGCATTGCCAATACCGGTTGAGTGCGTCCTTTATTTTTATGTCGATCTTCGGCCCGTAGAAGGCGCCGCCGCCGGGATCGGTTTTGTATGTCAGCCCCTTCTTCTCAAGTGCAAGCCTTAACGCTTCGGTCGCCCTTTCCCAGCTTTCGAGTGTGCCGACATATTTTTCCGGTCTTGTCGACAAGTATATATCATACGCATCGAACCCGAAGGTTTTGAGCACAAAGATAGTGAAGTCGAGTATGTTATGCATCTCCTCTTCGAGCTGGTCTTCCCTGCAGAAGATATGCGCGTCATCCTGCGTAAATCCCCGTACCCTCAGCAGTCCGTGGAGAACACCCGACCTTTCATAACGATAGACAGTGCCCAACTCGGCATACCTGATCGGCAGATCACGGTAGCTCCTGAGGTCGCTCTTGAAGATGCTGATATGGAAGGGGCAGTTCATCGGCTTAAGCTCGTATTCCACACCTTCGATGTCCATGGGAGAGTACATGTTTTCGCTGTAATAATCGAGATGGCCGCTGGTTTTCCATAGGTTGAGCCTCGCGATGTGGGGCGTGAAGAGAAGCTTGTAGTCTGCCTTCAGGTGCTCATTCCGCCAAAAGTCCTCGATGGTCTTCCTGATGAGCGCCCCGTTGGGATGCCACAATATCAGTCCCGACCCGATCTCGTCGTTTATACTGAAGAGGTCGAGTTCCCGTCCGAGCTTTCTGTGGTCTCTCTTTTTGATCTCTTCGAGGAATTCGAGATGGGCCTTCAATTCGTCCTTGGTCGCAAAGGCTGTCCCGTATATACGCTGCAGCATCTTGTTCTTCTCGTTGCCGCGCCAGTATGCGCCTGCAACGCTCAGCAGCTTGAAGGCCTTCACCTTGCTCGTCCTCGCCAGGTGAGGACCGCGGCAGAGATCGACAAACCCGTCTTCATCATAAAGAGTGACTTCTTCATCGGCGATGTCATTTATGAGTTCGGCTTTATAGTTCTCGCCCTTCTCTTTGAAGAAGATTGCTGCATCCGCCTTCGACATTGCCTTACGGATGAAGGGACTGCTCTTCTTGATAATCTCCTGCATGCGCTTCTCGATCTTTTCGAGCTCTTCAGTGCTGAAGGGTGTTTCGCGGTCGAAATCATAATAGAAGCCGTCTTCGATAGCCGGGCCGATAGCGAGCTTGACCTCCGGAAACAGGTCTTTGACCGCATGGGCCATTATATGAGAGGCGCTGTGACGATATATTTCTTTTCCTTCCGCAGAATCAAGGGTGACAGGTTCGATGACGACTGAGGCATCCAGCTGTCCGGTGATCGTCGAATAGATATCTCTCGGCTCGCCGTTCACCTTTACGGCGACTGCGTTGGCCGCATCCAGCTCTTTCTTCAGGTCCGCAGCATCTATCTCTTTTGCGGAACCATCATTACATAACAGTTTTATGGCACTTCCTCCTTAGAGAAAAAAGGTAAAGTATATCATAGCCGATAAGCCGCTAACGATTCAATAATTTCCCGTCGACCATCTCGATGACGCGATGGCACCTCTTCGAAAGCGATTCATTGTGGGTCACGATTATGAAGGTCACACCCTGCCGCTCATTGATCTCCATAAGCTGCCTGAAGAGTGCCTCGCCGGTGGCCGTATCGAGGTTGCCGGTGGGCTCGTCGGCAAAGACGACACGGGGCTCAAGCAGCAATGCCCGCGCAACGGCGACGCGCTGCTGTTCACCACCCGACAATTTACCGGGCTTGTGATCGCGCCTCTCGTATACGCCCAGGGCGTCGAGCAGATGGGTTGCCCTGTCCGTAAGGTCCTTCACACTTCGCGGCTTGCCTTCCCCGAACTTCAATGTATCCGCTTCGGAAAGACTGCGACAGATAAGGCCCGGCATCATGACATTTTCGAGCGCGCTGAACTCCGGCAGCAGATAATGGAACTGAAAGACAAATCCGACCATACGGTTTCTGAATGCGGCGATGGCGCCGTTTCCCAACGAAAAGGGATCGACACTACCATTCGCCTTGTAGACGATCTTGCCGCTTGTGGGCTTATCAAGTGTCCCGAGTATGTGAAGAAAAGTGCTTTTGCCGGCGCCGGAAGCCCCCACAATGCCGACAATCTCTCCTTCATCGAAGGTAAGGTCGATACCCTTCAGGACTCGCAGTTCACCAGCCGGCGTTAGAAACGACTTATGAAGGTCCTCTACGGTAATCAGGGTCTTCATTGATCATCACCAGGCTTGGGGGAAGCCGGTCCTTCTGCGGAAGGCTTCCTCTTCGTCTTTTTCACCTTCTTAACCGGCGCCTTCTCAGCCTTTGTCTTCGCCTCTTCAGTTGCCTTCTCTTCGCTTTTAATACCCGTCAATTTCTCTTTCCACTCATCGGCTTGTGTCTTGACCATATCGGCCTTCCGGCTCAACTTAAGGGTCATTTCCTGGACGGTCGAAACAAGAGATTCCCCCATCTTCGTAAATGTTTCCCCGCCTTTTAAAATAGCGAGAATCATGAAGATAAGCCACGGCATGATGATCACGATAGAAAGCCACTTTATGACCTTGAGAGATTTCATTCGTATCTCAGGGACTCTACAGGTTCGAGCCTGGCGGCATAATACGAGGGATAGATGGTCGAGAGGAAACTGATGGCTATCGCCGAACACGAGACGACCGCGAAATCGACAAACTGCATTTTCACAGGCAGCTTGCTTAGATAATAGATGTCGGGAGGCAATTTGATAAGCTCGTAATTGTTCAGAATGCTGCCGAGCACGTATCCGCCTATCACACCGATCGTAGTGCCGACTATCCCGATCACAAGGCCCTGGATCATAAATATAAGCATTATGCCCTGGTTCTTTGCTCCCATGGATTTCAGTATGGCGATCTCCTTCTGCTTCTCCACCACGTTCATCATCAGGGTGCTCACGATATTAAATGATGCAACCAGCACGATCAGTATCAATATGACAAACATGGCGAACTTTTCGAGTTTCAGGGCTGAAAAAAGGTTTTTGTTCATCTGCATCCAGTCCTTCACGAAAAATGGAGGGCCGAGCTTCTTGTTCAGCGCATTGCGGACCTCGGGAGCGGCATCGATGTCCTTAAGCTTAAGTTCGATACCCGATACAGCGCTGCCCAATCCGAAAAATTCCTGCGCCGATTTCAGGTCAGTCAGCGCAAGATTCGCGTCGTACTCGAACATCCCCATATCGAATATGGCTGCAACGCGGAACTGTTTTATCTTGGGAAGCATTCCAAGCGGGCCGATTTCACCCATTGGGGAGATGACATTGATAGTGTCTCCGACAAGAACACCGAGCATGCTGGAAAGTTCGGTACCGATAAGGATCCAGGGGCGCGCTCCATGATCCGCGCTGTTTCCGGTTCCGCCGTCGGGACCAGCCGGAAGGCTGCCGAATTTGATATGGCTGAGGATCTCCGTTGTCTTCGCTTCTGTGGAAAGGTCGATCCCCTTCATGAAAACACCGTGTGCATTCTTCCCGGCAGATACAAGCACCTGTCCGAGCACAAACGGGGAGACACTAACCACAGCCTGGTCTTCCTTCACCTTCTCAAGCAGGGGCCGGTAATCCCTGATGCCGCCCGTATAACTGAGCACAATGGCGTGCGAATTAGCGCCGAGTATCTTTTTCTGAAGGTCTTCCCTGAACCCGCTCATGACCGACAGGACAACGAGCAGCGCCATCACGCCTACAGCGACTCCACCTATGGATATGGCCGTATTGAAAGAGATCCCTTTATGTTTTTTCTTGGACCTCAGGTACCGGACGGCGACGAATAGCTGATAGGAGAGGTTCATATCAATTGTAGATTGAAGATTTCAGATTATGCATGACGGATTACGTTTTACTCATCTATTGTTCCGGCTTAAGCTGCGGGAAGAGGATAACATCCCGTATCGAAGACGAGTTGGTCAGCAGCATTACCAGCCTGTCGATGCCTATACCTTCTCCGGCTGCCGGGGGCATACCGTATTCTAGCGCCCTCACGTAATCTTCGTCCATCCAGTGGGCCTCTTCGTCTCCCTGTTTCTTTGCCTCGACCTGTTTCAGGAATCTTTCCTTCTGATCGGCAGGGTCGTTGAGCTCCGAAAAGGCGTTTGCGATCTCGCGGGACGTGATAAACAGCTCGAACCTCTCTACGAGTTCCGGATTGTCCTTCTTCCTTTTGGCAAGGGGCGAAAGCTCCACGGGATAGTCGATGATAAAGGTGGGCTGCACCAGTTCGGGTTCGATAAACTCCTTGAATATCTCGTCGAGTATTTTGGCAAGGGAATCGCCGGTCTTGATATCGAGCTTCTTTTCCCTGGCCCAGGCGAAAGCCTTGTCGCGGTCGGTAATGGCATCATCCGGAACGCCCTTCTGCTTCAGGGCTTCGAGAAGAGGCATCCTCGGCCACGGCGGGGTAAGATCTATTATGTCGTCTCCGTATGGCACCTTAAGCGT
>JBGOVD010000076.1:0-7784 GCA_041477935.1 Dissulfurispiraceae bacterium
GATAGCAATGGAGAAGGAACTGAGATTCGCGATCAGGGAAGGCGGAAGGACGGTAGGCGCAGGAGTCGTCACCGAGGTCCTGGAGTAGCACGGTGAATCAAAAGATAAGAATAAAACTCAAAGCATATGATCACAGGCTGCTCGACCAGTCTGTGAAAGAGATAGTCGATACGGCGTCGCGGACCGGGGCAAGGATATCGGGCCCTATCCCATTGCCGACAAAGATCAGCAAGTTCACGGTGCTGAGGTCTCCTCACGTGGACAAGAAATCAAGGGAGCAGTTCGAGATCAGGACTCATAAGAGGCTCATTGATATCTTTGATCCTACACCGGATACGGTTGACGCGCTGATGAAGCTGGAACTCGCTTCCGGGGTAGATGTGGAGATTAAATTATGACAGGCATATTGGGCAAGAAAATCGGAATGACGCAGGTCTACCTGGAAGACGGACGACTCGTACCGGTAACGGTAGTCGAGGCTGGACCTTGTACGGTAGTCCAGGTCAAGACCCCCGAGAAAGATGGATATGAGGCGGTTAAAGTAGGCTTCGGGGAAGTCAGGAAAATAAAAAATGTTACCAAGCCTATGGCCGGAATTTTCAAGAAAGCGGGAACTCCCGCATTCAGGAACCTCAAGGAATTCCACATTTCCGGGCTGAAAGTTGGCGACACGATAAAGGCCGACAATTTCAGCAAGGGCGACGTGGTCTCTGTTGCAGGCACATCAAAAGGCAAGGGCTTTCAGGGTGTCATGAAAAGACATAATTTCAAAGGCGGTCCGAGCGGTCACGGCTCGATGTTCAACAGGGCGCCGGGTTCTATTGGCGCAAGCTCCTATCCTTCAAGGGTATGGAAGGGAATGAGGATGGCCGGTCATATGGGCAGTGAGAGGGTCACAGTTCAAAATCTTACGGTGGTAGATGTGATGCCGGATCAGAACCTTATACTTTTGAAAGGCGCGGTCCCGGGCGCTCCGAATACCATAATCGAAATCTGGAAGGATTAATACCATGATTGATATCGAAATCAGGGATATAAATAATAAGACTAAAGGGAAGATCAGCCTCGAAGGGCAGGTTTTCAGCAACGAAGCGTCGCCAGCGGTAGTTCATTCCGCAGTGGTGAGCCATCTGGCAAACCAGCGCCAGGGTACCCATTCGACCAAGACCAAGGGTTTTGTGAGCGGCGGCGGCAAGAAGCCATACAAGCAGAAAGGCACCGGCCGTGCAAGGGCCGGAAGCACTAGGTCTCCGCTAATGAGGGGTGGTGGTACCATTTTTGGCCCGCTCCCCAGGGACTATGAGATAAAGATGCCGAAGGCCGCAAAAAAAGCAGCCCTCTGCAAGGCGCTGACCATGAAACTTGCCGATAATGAGATCATGGTTCTTGATGCGATAAAGATCGATAAGCCCAGAACCAAAGACATGATCAAGATTCTCGATACTTTGGGATTGGCCGGTCAGTCGGTGCTTCTCGTGCTTACCGAAAAGGATTCCAATGTTTTGCTGTCCGTGAGGAACATTCCGGCAGTGGATGTGGCCAGGGTTGCTGACCTTAATGCGTACCAGGTGGCGGCATACGGAAAATTAGTTTTTACCGAAGAAGCCATCAAGAAGCTCGTATCAGAGGAGGTAACCGCCTGATGAAGACCATTTATGACGTTATCAAAAGGCCTCTCTTTACGGAAAAGGGAATGGACATAAAAGAACGGGAGAACAAAATCCTGATCGAGGTCAATTCCGGGGCCAACAAGCATGAAATCAGAGAGGCGATTGAGGAAATTTTCAAGGTGAAGGTTGAGAAGGTCGCCACTGTGAGTGTGAAGGGTAAAATGAAACGGCATGGGAAGTACCTGGGCAGAAGGTCAGACAAGAAGAAGGCAATCGTGACGCTGAAGCCGGGCGAAAAACTCGATTTCATAGAGGGTGCTTAAATGGGTATAAGAAAATATAAGCCGACTTCACCGGGACGGAGGTTCCAGTCTGCCTCCGACCATAAGGATATTACGAGCGACAGTCCGCATAAAGGCCTGACGAAGCCCGTCAGGAGAACCGGCGGCCGTAACAATACCGGAAGAGTCACTTCATGGCAGCGGGGCGGTGGAAATAAGCGCACTCTGAGGGTGATCGACTTCAAGCGGGACAAGGTTGGTATTCCGGCTACAGTCAGGACGATCGAGTACGATCCTAACAGGTCTGCCAGGATAGCCCTGGTGAACTATAAGGATGGCGAATTCCGCTACATTATTGCTCCGGAAGGACTTAATGTGGGTGATGTGGTCATGTCCGGACCGTCTGCTGAGATAAAGCCGGGAAACGCTTTGCCGATAAAGGAAATCCCCCTCGGCGCTATGATCCACAATATTGAACTGAAGGTCGGTGGAGGGGCGAAACTCATCAGAAGCGCCGGAACATCAGCCCAGATCGTCGCCCGGGAGGGTGACTATGCTCAGATCAAGATGCCATCGGGAGAGGTGAGGCTTGTGATGACGACCTGCATGGCGACTATAGGGCAGGTGAGCAATGTCCAGCACGAAAATATTTCCTACGGAAAAGCGGGCAGAAAGAGATATCTGGGGAAAAGGCCGCATGTTAGAGGCGTCGCGATGAACCCCGTCGACCATCCTCTGGGCGGAGGCGAAGGTAAGGCTTCTGGAGGGCGTCCGGCTTGCACGCCTTGGGGTGTGCCCGAGGGCATCAAGACCAGGCATAATAAGAGAACCGATACATTTATCGTCAAAAGGCGTAGCAAATAGGAGGAGTACGTGCCAAGATCCTTAAAAAAAGGCCCTTATTTCGAGCCGAAACTGATGAAGAAAGTCGACACAATGATTCAGGCCGGCGAGAAGAAGATGATCAAGACGTGGTCACGGCGGTCGACAATCGTACCCGAGTTTATCGGGTTTACTTTTGCCGTCCATAACGGAAGGAAGTTTATACCAGTTTACGTGACAGAGAATATGGTAGGACATAAATTGGGCGAGTTTTCGCCTACGAGAACCTTCAAGGGCCACTCAAGGTCTGAGAAGTCATCGTCGAAAGGTTAACCAATATGGAAGCCAAGGCAATACTTAAATATGCACGGATAACGCCGAGGAAGGCGAGAAGGGTAATGGACCTCATCAGGGGCAAGCGGGCCTCCGATGCAATGGTAAACCTCAGGTATATGCCCTACCGGGGTGCGCGTCTAATTGAAAAAGTGCTGAAGTCGGCGATGGCAAATGCCGAACAGAAAAGCACACATCTCGACATCGACAAACTCACGATCAAAGCTGCCTTTGCCGATGTGGGGCCGACGATGAAGCGCATGGAACCTCGGGCCATGGGCAGGGGTAATACGATAAAGAAGAGAACGAGCCACATCACGATCGTGGTTTCGGAGGGATAGCATGACAGCGATTCCGAGTACGGTAAAGGCAACAATATACGGACGGGGGTGTTGATTTGGGGCAGAAGACGGTTCCGATAGGTAACAGGCTTGGTATCACGCGCACATGGGATTCGCGCTGGTTTCTGAAGAGAGGGTATGCCGCTCAACTCTTGGAGGACCTCAACGTCCGGAAGCTGATAAAGGAAAAGCTCTTTCATGCCGGTGTCTCGAAGATCGAGATTGAAAGGCCGGGACAGAAAGTGAAGGTCATCATCCATACGGCCCGCCCGGGTATCATAATCGGCAAAAAAGGCGCCGAGGTGGAGAAGCTCAAGAAGGAAATAGAAGCTTATACTGGCAAGCAGGTTGCCATCGATATAAAGGAAGTGCGGAAGCCTGAGCTTGACGCGCAGCTTGTCGCTGAGAATATCGCGCTTCAGCTCGAAAAGAGAGTTGCCTTCAGGCGTGCTCTGAAGAGAGCAGTCTCATCAGGCATGAGGTTCGGCGCTCTTGGAATCAAGGTGCAGTGTGCGGGCAGGCTGGCAGGGGCTGAAATCGCAAGGACCGAGTGGTACAGGGAGGGCAGGGTGCCTCTCAGCACATTCAGGGCCGACGTGGATTATGGCTTTGCGGAAGCGCGGACGACTTACGGCAAAATCGGCATCAAGGTCTGGATATACCATGGAGATATACTCCCCGAGCGGACCGTTACTTCTTCGGTAGGAGAGTGAAATGTTAGCGCCAAAAAAAGTTAAATTCAGAAAAACGATGAAGGGAAATATGAGGGGCAAGGCCTACAGGGGCTCCGATGTTTCCTTCGGGGAGTTCGGTTTGAAGGCAATGGAGCCCGGCTGGATTACAAGCCGCCAGATCGAGGCAGCCAGAATCGCGATTACGAGGCATGCCAAGAAGGGCTGTAAGCTTTGGATACGCATTTTCCCTGACAAACCCATCACCCGCAAGCCTGCGGAAACAAGAATGGGAAAAGGTAAGGGTAACCCGGAATTCTGGGTCGCAGTTGTTAAACCGGGAAGGGTGGTTTACGAGGTCTCGGGAATCAGCGAGCAGCTTGCGAAGGAGGCTTTCACTCTCGCTTCGAAGAAGCTTCCTCTTCAGATGAGATTTGTGAAGCGTGAGGGGGTTGCGTCATGAAGACCTCTGAATTGAGAGCACTTTCCATCGATGAATTGAAACTTAAGGAAATGGATTTTAGAAAAGAGCTCTTTAACCTGAAGTTCCAACTCTCCAAGGGTGAACTCGAGAACAACATGAGGGTCAAAGCGGTCCGCAAGGATATTGCCAAGCTCCTGACGATTGTCACCGAAAAAGAGAAGGCGGCTACAGGTGAGGCTGCGAAGAGGGGTGCGGGAAATGCCTAAAAAGGTTTACTCTGGTAAGGTTGTAAGCGACAAGATGGACAAGACCGTGGTTGTGGCGGTGACGAGGACGTTCCAGCACCCGCTTTATAAGAAGACGGTCAGAAAGATCACAAAATTCAAGGCCCATGATGAAGAGAACAAGTGCAAGACCGGCGATGCGGTGCAGATAGTCGAGAGCCGGCCCCTTAGCAAGGACAAGAGGTGGGCGGTCATAAAAATCATGGAAAGCGAGGGATAGACAGCCATGATACAGACTCAGACCATGCTTGAAGTCGCTGATAATTCCGGGGCCAAGAGAGTGCAGTGCATACGGGTCCTCGGAGGTTCGAGGAGAAGGTATGCGCGGCTTGGTGATATCGTTGTCGTTGCTGTCAAGGAGGCTATCCCGGACGGTACTGTTAAAAAAGGCACGGTGCAGAAGGGCGTCATTGTCAGGACAAAGAAAGAGACGAGAAGGCCCGACGGCTCATATATAAGATTTGACCAGAATGCAGTGGTGCTCATCAATGCTCAGATGGAGCCCATAGGAACAAGAATATTCGGTCCTGTAGCAAGGGAACTCAGATGGAAAGAATTCATGAAAATCATCTCCCTTGCGCCGGAAGTGATTTAGCGGGAGGATAAAGTGGGTTTACGGATAAAAAAGGGAGACACGGCTGTAGTTATTACGGGAAAGAACAAAGGCGCCAAGGGGCGCGTACTGGTGGTGCTTCCCGAAGAGCAGAGGGTCATTGTCGAGGGAGTAAACAAGATCAAAAAGCACCAGAAGCCCAACAAGAAGTATGCGCAGGGCGGCATTATTGAAAAGGAAGGCCCTTTACATATATCGAACACCATGCTAGTGTGTCCCAAGTGCAGTAAGCCCACGCGGATAGGGGTGACGCTCCTCAGCGACGGCAAGAAGCAGAGGACATGCAAGAAATGCAAGGAGGTCATAGACTGAGTATGGCAGCGCGGCTCAGAGAAAAATATTACAAGGACATCATGTCTTCGATGACGAAGGCATTTGGATACAAGAACGTCATGCAGGTGCCCAAGATCGAGAAGGTCGTTGTTCATGTTACCTTGGGTGAAGCGACTCAAAACATCAAACTCCTGGATGCGGCCGAAAAGGAAATGGCCGCTATAACGGGACAAAAGGCGCTCGTCACCAAGTCGAAGAAGGCCATCGCCGGCTTCAAGCTGAAAGAGAACGTGCCCCTCGGGTGCAAGGTTACCCTGCGCGGGGAAAGGATGTATGAATTCCTCGACAGGCTTATCAGCGTGGCACTGCCGAGGATTCGCGATTTCAGGGGTCTTTCGACGAAGTCTTTTGACGGCAGGGGTAACTACTCCTTTGGCCTGAAGGAACAGTACATATTCCCGGAAATCGATTACGACAAGGTCGATATGGTGCACGGACTTGATATCAATATATGCACCTCGGCGAAAACTGATGAAGAGAGTAGGGCGCTGCTGAAGGAATTCGGCATGCCTTTCAGGCGATAAGGAGGATTTATGGCAAAGACATGCATGATCGAAAAATCGAAGAGGACGCCGAAATTTGCCGTAAGAGCTCACAATAGATGCAATGTGTGCGGACGTCCCCGTGCGTATATCAGAAAATTCGGTGTCTGCAGGATATGTTTCCGGCACCTCTCGCTGAGGGGACAGATTCCGGGCGTAACAAAATCAAGCTGGTAGAGGTGTTTGAACAATGATGACGGATCCCATAGCAGACATGTTGACACGCATAAGGAACTCCGTACTTATCAAGGCGGAAAAGGTAGATATACCTGCATCCCGATTGAAGGTGGAGATAGCCAAGATTATGAAGGAAGAAGGGTTTATCAAATCCTATAAGATCATAAAGGACAAGAAGCAGGGTATCCTGAGAATCACGCTCAAGTATACCCAGGATAACCGCCCCATCGTCGAGGGCCTGAAAAGGATCAGCAAGCCCGGCAGAAGGGTGTATGTCGGAAAGGACGAAGTGCCCAGTGTAGTAGGCGGGATGGGGATTGCTGTAGTAACCACCCCTAAGGGCATTCTGACTGACAAAGTATGCCGCCGCGAAGGCGTGGGCGGCGAAGTTCTATGCTATATTTGGTAAGGAGACGGAGATGTCAAGGATTGGCAGAAAACCGATAGATATACCCCAGGCCGTAAACATCGATATCAAGGAGAGCATAGTCAAGGTCAAGGGACCTCTGGGCGAGTTGAGCTATGCATGCCCGGATAGTATCAAAGCCACAGTCGACAATGGTAAGGTAGTTGTCGAGAGAAGTACGGACCTCCAGAAGGACAGGGCGCTTCACGGTCTCGTCCGGAGCCTTATCGCAAACATGGTCAGCGGCGTGTCGCAGGGCTTCAAGAAGCAGCTCGAGATAAAGGGTGTCGGCTACAGGGCGCAGGCAAAGGGTAACAAGATAACTTTTACCCTGGGTTACTCTCATCCTATCGAATTTGAACTTCCGGTCGGCATTACTGCAACGACAGACGAGAAAATGACTTCGGTTACATTGAGTGGTGTGGAAAAACAGCTGTTGGGTCAGGTTGCAGCGAACCTCAGGAAGCTGAGGCCCCCCGATGTATACAAGGGTAAGGGTGTACGGTTTGTTGGCGAGAGGATCAAGCTGAAGGCCGGCAAGACCGG
The DNA here is from genome assembly GCA_041477935.1 of Dissulfurispiraceae bacterium. Classification (GTDB taxonomy): domain Bacteria; phylum Nitrospirota; class Thermodesulfovibrionia; order Thermodesulfovibrionales; family Dissulfurispiraceae; genus Fen-1308. The sequence goes on from JBGOVD010000076.1 coordinate 7,384, forward strand.
CAAGAAGTAATTAGGAGGGTGCGCGAGTGATTCCGAAGAAGATTGGCAAGCAAAGAAGGCACGAGAGGATAAGAAAACGTGTTTCCGGAACCCCGGAGAGGCCGAGACTTATTGTATATAGAAGCCTTAACAATGTTTATGCCCAGATAATCGACGATACGAAGGGGGCAACTCTGGTTGCCGCTTCGACGCTCGACAAGGAGATAAAGGGAACGGAAGGTCACAAAGGTAATGTCGAGGCTGCCAAGAAGGTTGGACAGCTTATAGCCAAGAAGGCATCGGCAGCCGGTGTGAAGAAGGTGGTATTCGACCGGAGCGGGTATCGTTACCACGGTTCCATCAAGGCCCTTGCCGAAGGGTCGAGAGAGGGAGGACTAGAATTTTAATGAAGACGGAGAGAA
>JBGOVD010000096.1:0-7039 GCA_041477935.1 Dissulfurispiraceae bacterium
GGAAAGGTTTGCTGCGAATTTCGGCGACATGGTGGCAAAGGGCGATGTTATCGGCTATGTCGGCTCCACGGGCCGTGCTTCAGGCCCGCATCTTCACCTGAGTGTAAAGATTCTGACAATTAGCGCAAACCCTCTCTCGCTCCTGAAATTAGAGATTAGCAAGCACTAAACCCTGATTAGGTTAGAAGAGTATTGGAGAAAACATAAAAAATGGTCCTCTTTTGCCCTTTCCGATGAAAGCAGGTTATTTATCCAAAACCTCCCTGACTTTAGAAAGCAGCATATTCGGATTAACAGGTTTTAGTATCAGGGTTATGCCCTCTTCGAGCAGCCCCTTTTTGTGAATGATGTCGGCTGTATACCCGCTCGAGAAAATGACGCGAATACCTTGAGCCATCTTTTTTATCTCTTCATAGGTCTCTTTGCCGTTCATTTTCGGCATTATGACATCAAGGAGAAGAAGCTGAATTTTATCCTTGTTTTCAATAAACTTGGCAACCGCATCCTCTCCATCCACGGCCTCGATTACGGTATAGCCGTATTCTTCGAGGATTGTCCTGCTAAGTCGTCTGACCTGATCGTCGTCTTCTGCAACCAGAATAGTCTCCGAACCTCTTTTCGGAGCTGATGATTGTGCAGCTGAAACGCGTTCTGCACTCGCGTCGACCAGCCTGAGATTTATCTTGAATGTCGTTCCGGTGCCGGGTTCGCCATAAACAGTGACCTCACCGTTATGCTGCTTGATGATCCCGTATACAATAGAAAGACCGAGTCCGGTCCCTTTGCCGGTCCCTTTGGTCGTGAAAAACGGCTCGAAGATCCTTTGCTTCGTAGCCTCATCCATGCCTGCGCCGGTATCCGAAACTGAAATGACCGCATAATCACCCGGCGTAATCGTTAATCCCGCAAGCCCTTCGCTGACATGAACACGTTCTGTTTTAACGGTCAAAATTCCGCCTCCGGGCATGGCGTCTCTGGCGTTTGTAGCAAGGTTCATAAGCACCTGCTCTATCTGGCCGCTGTCTACCATGACAGTCAAGCACTCTACGGTCAATATCACGCGCAATTCAATGTCTTCTCCTATGATTCTGATGATAAACTTTTCGAACCTTTTCACAATTTCATTCAGATCTAGTGGTCTGAAAGTGATGATCTGCTTTCTGCTGAAGGCAAGCAGACTATGGGTGAGATTCGCAGCCTTCTCGGATGCTGCAAGGATGTCATCTACATAATTCCTTGCTGTGCTGTCCTGGTCTAATCGCAGTTTCAGGAGACTCCCATATCCGATAATTGCGGTGAGGATGTTGTTAAAATCATGCGCAATACCTCCGGCAAGTGTGCCGATTGCCTCCATCTTTTGAGCCTGCAGAAGCTGTTTTTCCAGTTTAATTCGCTCTGTGACGTCTTCGATACAGACCAGCACGGCCGACTGTCCGTGAACCTCCAGCAAAACTGTTGATACCAGCACATGTAACTGAAGGGGCGTTCCCCGATCTATAAAAATGCTGGCTTCCTTTCGATAGATAGACTGTTTGGTGCTCAGTGTAGTCGCGATTGCATCACGCAAGCCGCAACTTGAACAATGGGATCCAAACCCGCAGCCATTTGGATCATCAGGGGCGTGCAAACATTTTAAAATATCTCCTCCGCGTGACCCGATGATGTCTTCCATCTTGCGCCCTGCATTCTGGACAACAGCGCGGTTTGCCTTGAGTACACGACGATCACCGTCGATAAGCAGCATCATTAAGGGTGCGTTGTCATAGATCGCCGCCAATTCATTATTACTTTGCTGCAGCGCCGCTTCCGCCCGTTTGCGCTCGGTGATGTCGGTCAACATCGCAAAGGTTCCTTCGAAACCCTGTCTATCGTCCAGGATTGACACGGCGGAGACCTGTGTCCACACCGCCTCCCTGTTCTTATGGCGGAATCGCAGTTCGTGATCCTCCGACACTCCCCGGCTGCGGTTTTCCATTCTTCTGTGATGATCGGGCGCATCCTCTTCGAACATGAAGTCGGTCACAGGCCGGCCAATCATCTCCGCGCCCGTATACCCGATCATTTCGACCATCCTTGTGTTCACAAAAGTGGTTAATAGATCGGCTCCAAGCATCCAGATTCCCTCGTTGGCTGTATCCACGATGCGGCGGTACTTACCTTCGCTTTCCTTCAAGTCACGATGAGATAACAGGCCGGTCAGCCCATCTGCAAGGCGCCTGCTGATCTCCAGAAACAGTTTCTTTTCCTGCGGCGTCCATACCCTGTTATACGAGCATTGGTGCAGGCCACATTCCCAGGGCTTGCCGACCTTGGGATAGAGGGCGATGGCAAGTTGAGACTTGATGTCATAGGTTTTCCAGACTGCATCATCGGGATCCAAACCTTTTCCGATATAAATTTCGTTCGGCGCCGGATTGCTCAGAAGCTCGTGGAATAAATTCTTGACTGCCGGTGACATCTGAACTGTCACTCCACGCGCAAAAGCTCCAGGATACAGGGGCGTGGTACGCTCTATGGAAATCTTAAATTCCGGCATGGTGGGATCGCAGGGGACTGCAAGAAATGCGCGGTCGCATCCGAAGATGGACAGCATGGTATCGAGGACATCACTCATCATTTGCTCAAGATCACTCGTTCCCAATATGGCACGGTTGACCTTGTCCATGCTCTCAAAGAACTTGAGATTTGCCTGGCGCTCCTGCTCCACCCGCTTGCGCTCGGAGATATCCCGGACGAGTGAAAAGAGGAGGCGTTTCCCCTTCATATCTATCACGCGGCAGCTGATTTCAACCGGGATGCTGCGGCCGTCTTTGGCAATCTGCGCTGTTTCAAAAACAGCCTGTCCGTCCCTGAGAAGCAGTTTCATGGCTTCTTCAATCCTGTATCGATAGCGCGGATCGTCAAGCTCCATTGGGCTCAACTTTGCAAGTTCCTCCCTGCTGTATCCGAGCTGCTTGCATGCCAGTTCATTGACTTCCAGGAATGGACCGGGCATGCCGTCTTCACTGATCTCATGAATGAATATGGCATCGTTTGCGCTCTCTATCAGGGCACTGTATTTCTCTTCGCTGGCACGAAACTCAGTGGTCAGTTTTTCAGCTATTTTCTTCGCTTTAATATTGGTGTTGATCAGAGTTCGTGTCAGAACGAACAGTAATAAACTGAACAGCAGGCTTAATGCGGCTTTGAGTGTGAGCGCCAGAGGATCACCCCAGCCATTGACCGGAGCAACACTCAGGTTCCATGTCCCGTTCGGCACATCGAGGGGACGTTCCACCGGGTTTACCAGGGGGGTCTGCGCTGATGCGGCGATAACCTGTCTCTTCCCCGTATCCGGGTGTATGCGCCACAGCTCGTACTGAAATCCCCGCTTCTCCAGATTTGACAGGCTGACAGGGCCCAACAGTCCGGGAAACGGATCAGGACGATAGCGAACCCCCAAAAGGCGGCTTTACCCTTGCTGTTGCCGATAAACACCGGTAAACGCCCTACCGCGCCGACCCCGCCCTGCACTAAATTAAACGGCCCGGCCAGCGTCAACTTTCCGGTATCTCGCGCAAGGAATGCTTCTTTAGTGCGCGCCGGATCTTTCAACAGGTTGTGACCTATGGCTTCTTCATTACCTGCAAGCGGCACGATACGCCGGACTATGCCGCCCGGCGCCAGCTGCAATGAAGCAGCACCCGGATAAAACCGCAACATCTCCTGGGCCATGTTATCAAAATCCGGAATATTCCCCTTTCCCTGACGAACCATGGCAGCCAACGAATATGTGGCAGAAAGCGCTCTTTCTATATTGGCCTGAATCGTGTGCGCATAATCACCAGCAACGTCGGAGACTCGTGCGCGTTCCAACTGAAGACGATTCTGCTCCGAGCGCCAGACAATAGTGACCGCGACAATGGCGGCAAGAATAAAGACAATGGCTGCCGCAAGATAAGGAGGTGGCGAACGCCAGGCTGAAATATCAGTCGTTGGTTCAGGCGTTTTATTTGATTTCATTTTCATTGCCCTTACCTGGTGACTCATTCAAATATTGCGGTTTTTTTTTGCCAAATATCTGTGTTGTAAAATGTGTGCGCTATTCATCCCGCCTGTCTTCATATCCCAGCATACTGAAGAGCTGGTTTACCCAATTAGAGCATAAGGGTATTTGTGCAAACATACAAAAATACTACTCATTTTCAGGGTATGGCGCAGCAGCTCCGCCTCAGACGAAACCGCGGTCGCGGAATCCATTCCTCACACTCCTATCCCTGTCGAACACGACAATTCAAGGTTATCATAAATCAACATTGCTGTTCGGCAAAAACAGCGCTTCTCAACCAGAGAAGACCAGAGGACGTGCGTATAGGAATGGCTCGGCTTATGCGCAATGCGGGAGGCGAGACCGATTTCCGCGATCTTGCCCAAATACATTACGGCGACCTTATGGCTGATGAGTTCGACCACCCGCAGGCTCATTGTAGGATAATAACCTACGCTTTAACCACGAAAATCCTACATATCGTACAAGAAATCCTACATAAAAAAGAGATTTACTCCGATATTTTTCTTTTTTGCCATCCGGTATAGTTGAAGTTACTAAAGTATATTGCATTTAAATCTCACTGTATAGGGAGTAAACATGTTCGAAACCGCGATTGCAAAAACCAGTAAGAGTAAAGCCCTCCCGTTCTCGATCAGGGAGAGGATAGCAGGAATTGAGGATTACGATGAGATGGAACATATCGATCTGTTGCAGGAGCGGCAGCCTGAAAACGAAGAAGCCTTGTGGGAGCCGGGAGCGTCAGTTGAGTCTGAAGAACAGATAGAGCTGGCAGAAGATAAAAAGGAGCCTGAGGGCGAGAGTGAATTCGATTCGATGAAGATGTATCTTAAAGCCATCGGACGTATATCGCTCCTGACCAAAGATGAAGAGATCGGCCTTGCCATGCGCATAGAGCGGGGCAGGGAGAAAATGACCGCTCTCGTTTTTTCGCTCCCGTTTGCATTGCGCCGTTTAATATCAGTCGGCAGCATGGTCGAGAAGGGCGAGGTCCCCTTGGTCGATATTATTCAGACTAGTGGCAACGGAGAGTCAATAGGGCTTGATGAGATGAGGAATTTTTTCGTCACCACCGAAGAAATCAAAGCTCTTCATCGACGCAGGCGGGCAAATAAAAGCGGAAAGAAGCGTCTTGCGGGCTTTTCAGTGTCCGACGGCGGACAGGATCTCTTGATCCCATGCAGGGAAACATACGGAAGCACTCATAAGCGCATCATCGAAAAAATAATAGCCCTCAGACTCAAAGACGATTTCGTGTGCAGCTTCTATACCGAATCGTCGAAGACGACTCGGCAGATCGCGGAGATCATCAACGAATCGACGGGCGGCGACAAAAAACGCAGGGTTTCCGCGCCGGTAAGAAGGACTATAAAGGAACACGAGGGAAGAATCGGTATCGCCTATGGCGAGATGAAGAAATTCATGGCGTACTTCGACGGAGTCATACGAGAGATCGATGAAGCAAAGAACGCGATGAGCGAAGGCAATCTGAGACTCGTCGTGAGTGTTGCTAAACGATTCATCGGCAAGGGGCTCAGCTTTCCGGACCTCGTACAGGAAGGCAATATAGGATTGATGAAGGCGATCGATAAATTCGATTATAAGCGGGGCTTCAGGTTCAGCACTTACGCCATATGGTGGATCCGCCAGGCCATCAAGCGGGCATTGGATGATAAATCACGGATGATCAGGGTGCCCGTAACTATACTCGAGATGACCAAGCATGTCTCAAGAATGAAGAGGGAGATGACCCAGGAGATGTGCGATGAACCTTCGCTGTCAGACATAGCCTCCCGCATGAAGGTCCCGATGACAAAGCTTGTATCGACCATGAGACTGACACGGGAACCCCTTTCACTTGAGACGCCGATAGGAGACGACGACGGACACCTGAGCGATTTCATCGAGGACGGAGGCGCCTACAGTCCGCTCAAGGGAATTGTGAGCAAAGACCTGAAGAGACAGATCGAAAAGCTGCTCTTCACGCTCAATCCCAAAGAAGAGCGGATACTTAGGCTGAGGTTCGGCATCGGAAACGACCACCCATGTTCCCTCGAAGAAATCGCCCAGGAGTACGAAGTAACCAGGGAGAGGATCCGGCAGATAGAGACGAAGGCGATCCAGAAATTGCGTGAACCTGCACTGAGCTGTTGCCTCGAACAATTTATCGAGAACTGACAAATCAGAAGCACATAACCAATACGTCGTTCAACGGAGGGGTTTTTATAAGCCCCTCTGTTCATTCCTCTTATATTTCCGGCTGCCGCGACGTCCGAACATTACAGCTCCGATTCCCAAATGACATACCAGGCTAAAGTCTCTTTTGCAGTATAAGGAAAAATCGATCCGCTATCTCCTGCCGCAGCGCCTGGAGCTCCCTAAACTTATCATTGAACTCGCGCAAGGGCTTAGCCGGGCCTGAGTTCATGAAGGCTATCAGCTCGCTGCAGAAGTGCCAGTTGCATCTGAAAGGCCTGAGTGAACGCTCTATTCTGCATCCGGTTTCAGAAAGGAATTGGCATGGGGCAGTATCTTCAATTCCTTCTCTATATCGCGGCGGGGCCAGGCCGAGGGCCGTGATGTAGACAAGGTCCTGATGGTCATAGTATCCATGCTTGTTGATGCAGCACACCTTCCGGCAGTCAGGGCAGACTTGAGCGGTGTTTTCCTGGATGAAGAGATCGACACCGTCTATTTTACTTTTTAATGCAAGCGTCATCCTTCTGATCTCCATAAGATCGACGGTGCGACGTCCGAACAATTGAGTAATCAATGACAATGCTTCATCCCAGCTCTTACGGTCATGCCATGTGAGGTCATCGTTCAATATCGGGTGTCGGAGCGCCATAATCTTTATGGTATATTAGAGAGACGCTGTTTTTCCAATGAAAGCAAGGGGCAAGCGAGTTGATCTGCAGGGATTGTAACGGCAACATACGTTTGATGTTCAACTGAAAGCAGGTATATCTGTGCTGCACGGGGTGCGGCAGA
>JBGOVD010000047.1:0-9255 GCA_041477935.1 Dissulfurispiraceae bacterium
AGGAAGTATATGCCTTAATCAACAGACTCACGCAGGCATACGAGAAGGGAGACCTGGCAGCCTATCTCTCATGTTATTCGCAATCAGCGGTCGAAGAGGACGGTCTGAGATATGATGCGATAAAGACTTACTACCGGAATCTCTTCGCAAGCGGCGGCCATCATCTGTCGATCGGGAACATGATCATCCGCGAGGGACGCGAAAGGATAATAGTCAGGGGGGCGTTCAACGAGGAGGGCACTGCGAAGTCTGCTGAACCCCGGGCCTCGACGGGCAGCGTAGAGATGACACTGGAACGAGAAGATGGAAAGCTGAAGATAAAATATTTTCGCAGAATAGTCCGGGCCCCCGCCGATTAGTCACCCGCTGAGCTTCATCCCCCTATCCCCTGTCAGGGATGGAGCGTAATGGATTATAATACGATGCTATCGGATCATGTCTTTTTGAAAAGGAGTTAGCAATGAAGGGAATTATTCTTGCCGGAGGAAGCGGTACGCGTCTATACCCGGTGACGATCGCTGTGTGCAAGCAGTTGCTGCCCGTCTATGACAAGCCCATGATCTATTATCCGTTGGCGACCCTGATGCTCGCCGGCATTCGCGATATCCTGATTATATCGACACCTCAGGACCTGCCCAGATTCGAAGACATTTTCGGCGATGGATCGCGTCTGGGGCTAAAATTCTCTTACAAAGTACAACCTGCGCCGCGGGGCCTTGCCGAGGCGTTTATTCTCGGTGAAGAGTTCATAGGGAATGATAACGCATGTCTCGTCCTGGGAGATAACATCTTCTTCGGCCATGGACTGACTGAAATGCTTAAAAAAGCGAAGAGCGACGTTGAGAGAAATGGCGGCGCGACTGTTTTTGGATACTATGTTAACGATCCCCGGAGATATGGAGTGGTGGAATTCGATGCGAAAGGCAAAGCGCTATCTATTGAAGAGAAACCCGAACGGCCCCGATCAAATTACGCCGTCACCGGCCTGTATTTCTGCGATAACCATGTGGTAAGCATCGCCAAACAGATCAAACCTTCAGAGAGGGGCGAACTAGAGATCACGGATGTGATCAACGAATATCTCAGGCAAGGCAGGCTTAGGGTTGAACTGATGGGCAGGGGATACGCATGGCTCGATACCGGAACTCATGAGAGTCTTATGGAGGCCGGGGAATTCATAGCCACGATAGAAAAGAGACAGGGGCTGAAAATGGCCTGCATTGAAGAAATAGCGTACCGTCTCGGATATATCAGCCGTGAACAGGTGCTCAAACTTGCTGAACCGTTGAAGAAAAACGGTTACGGACAATACCTGCTGAGGATGCTCGATGAGCAATTTTGAATTCACCCGCCTTTCAATCCCCGATCTTGTGCTGATAAAGCCGCGTATGTTTAAAGACGACAGGGGCTTTTTCCTCGAAACATACAAATATGCGGATTTCGCGAATGCCGGTATCTGCGAGGTCTTTGTCCAGGACAATCACTCCAAATCCTCAGGGCCTGTACTGAGGGGGCTCCATTATCAGAAAGACCCATTCGCTCAGGGAAAACTCGTCAGGTGTCTGAAAGGGTCAATTTACGATGTGGGAGTCGATATAAGGAAGGGCTCACCGTTCTATGGAAAATGGGTCGGCGTCGAGCTGAATGAAGAGAATAATCTGATGATCTATGTTCCTGCCAGTTTTGCGCACGGATTTCTTGTGCTCTCTGAATCTGCGGAGGTGGCATATAAATGCACGAAGGAGTATTCGCCCGAACATGACCGCGGCATAATCTGGAACGATCCTGACATCGCCGTCGAATGGCCGGTGAGCGAACCAGTGCTTTCAGGGAAGGACGCCCGGCAGCCACGGCTGAAAGAAGCGGACAACAATTTCATTTATGACGGCAGCGGCGGGGCGATGCCGCGCACACGTATTTAAGGCCGGCATGAAGGTACTTATAACCGGCGCCATGGGCCAGCTCGCACAAGAATTTCAGCGGCTCCTTCCTTTATCGAGGCATACGGTGCTGGCCCCTTCCGAAGAGTCCCTGGATATTACCGATCTCGCCTTGATAAGGTCTGTTATTGGGGACCTGCATCCGGATGTCGTCATAAATTGCGCCGCTTATAACAATGTGGACAAGGCAGAAACAGACTTTGAAACGGCATACCGTGTCAATGCCCTTGGACCTGACAACCTGGCGGCTTCCTGCATGGAACACGGAGCACTGTTTGTTCATTACAGCTCCGATTATGTATTCGACGGAGGGAAGGAAGGTTTCTATACCGAGGCCGACGAAACGAATCCAATAAATCGATATGGGGAGACTAAGAGGGCGGGTGAAATCCGCGTGATGAACGCAGCGTCCCAATATCTCATTTTCAGGCTCAGCTGGGTTTTTGGCAAGGGACGACAGAACTTTCTATATAAGCTGGCGGAATGGGCCGGAAAGAACCCGGTACTGAAGGTCGTCAGCGACCAGGTATCTGTGCCTACATACACGGAAGATATCGCAGCAATCACTATGCTTGCTATTGATAGGAAGGTTAGCGGTCTGTATCATTTGACCAGCAGCGGCTATGCCTCAAGGTATGAGGTCGCCCGTTATTTCCTGGAGAAGACCGGGGCCAAGAGCATCATATTGCCGGTTACATCGGACCATTTTCCTTCTCCGGCGAAGAGGCCCTATTTTTCGGCAATGTCCAACGGCAGGCTTTCCGCCGAATTGGGATGCGCAATTCCCGACTGGAAAAATGCAATCGACAGATATATACAAAATATCCGAGGAGATATAGAGTGAAGAAAATACTGATCACCGGCGCTGCCGGATTCATCGGGTACAGTCTCGGCAAAAGGCTTCTCGACCGCGGAGACAATGTTACCGGACTCGATAATGTCAACGACTACTACGATATCAACCTGAAGCTTGCAAGGCTCAAGCGGCTTCAGAAAAGGGACGGGTTTCGGTTCGTCAAACTCGACCTGCAGGACAGGAGCGGCATGGAGAGACTCTTTGCAGAGGGTGGTTTTGATGCGGTTGTGAACCTTGCAGCCCAGGCAGGCGTGAGGTATTCTTTAAAGAACCCTTACTCGTACATCGACAGCAATATTGTAGGGTTTCTTAATGTCCTCGAAGGATGCAGGCATAATAACGTCGGACACCTTGTCTTCGCCTCGTCGAGTTCTGTTTATGGTGCTAACACTAAGATGCCCTTTTCCGTTCATGACAATGTGGATCATCCCGTATCTCTTTATGCCGCCACCAAAAAAGCCAACGAACTCATGTCGCACACTTACGCGAGTCTGTATAAGATTCCATGCACCGGACTCAGGTTCTTTACGGTATATGGTCCGTGGGGCAGGCCCGACATGGCACTCTTTCTTTTTACAAAGGCGATTCTTGAAAACAGGCCCATCGACGTTTTCAATTACGGCAAAATGCGAAGGGATTTTACCTACATCGACGATATTGCAGAAGGTGTGATCAGGGTCATCGACCGCATCCCGCAGCCCGATCCGCTCTGGCACGGCGATAGTCCGGACTCAGCGACCAGCTACGCCCCTTACCGGCTCTATAATATCGGTAATAACAATCCTGTGGAACTCATGAAGTTTATTGAAGTCCTCGAATCCTGCCTGGGGAAAAAGGCCGAGAAGAACCTGATGCCGATACAGGCTGGAGACGTGCCTGCAACTTACGCGGATGTCGACGATCTTATCAGTGACGTCGGGTTTAAGCCTGCGACCCCCATCGAGGCCGGAATCGCGAGGTTCGTAGAGTGGTATAAAGATTACTATGGCTTAAAATAAGATGGTTGATCGGACATCTCATTCTGCTATCGAACCGGTTTCAGGTCGTTGATGAAATACTTGTTCATTCCCGAAGACATTTTCGAATTAAAGAAGGGACCGAGTTTTTTTCGGGCCATCGAATAGAGCTCTTCGTCCGGCGTCTTTCTGGCATACTGCAGGGAAAACGACACTTCCGTTCCTTCGATATCCGCTTTGGCCTGCCTGATGACCTCACAAACCTCGCTATATCCCAGAGTACAGGCCTTATGCAGATCTGCGAGGGCGTTCTTCAAATCGTCCTTTTTCGCATAGGCTTCCGACCGGGAGAGATAGACATATGGATCGCCCGAAGTCGACATGAGGGCGTTGTCAAAATCGGAAATAGCCCACTCGAATTTTCCTGCGAACGTGAATGAAATGCCGCGTCCTATATATGCCGGATAATAACGGGGATTAAGATACAACGTTCGTGCGAAATCCAGCATTGCCGTGTCGTACCGGCTAAGAGTCAAATAAGCGGCGCCGCGCTCTGCATAGACCTGAAAGTCCGAGGGAGATAAACTCGCTATCCTGTTATAGACGTCGATGGCCTTTTCGGGATTTCCTGTCAGCAGATACGCAGTCGCAAGGCGTTTAAGGGCGATAACATTGTTCTTGTTAAAGTCCAGCGCATAATAGAAATTTTCGATTGCCTCACCGTATTGCCCCCTTTTCGCGAAGGCGACCCCGCGATTTATCAGGACGGTTACGTTGCGAGGGTCTTCCGCCAGCGCCCGATTGAATTCCAGGAGTGCCGCGCCGTATTCATCCTTGTCCAACAATAAAATCCCCTGATCATTATGTGCGGCAACCTTTTCAGGAATGCCGGCAGAGGAGACCTCGTCGGCAGCAAACACTGGTATCGGTTCGGACAGCAAAAGAACGATTCCCAACAGGATTGAAAGCGTGGATAGTTGTTTCATACAGTAATCCTCCGTTTGCAAAGACTTTAGAATCCGCAAATACTGTTACCGAATCTGCCGACAGTACAAGAATACCGCTAAAATCCAATCAGTGCAAGGACTTTCATCCGGCGCCGGTTGCAGAATATAAAGAAAGTCTACAATTACGTCAGAAGACTTTACATTTTTGTTGTCTTTTCAGTAGACTATATTCGCTATGTCACGACTTGCAGGCAAAACCGTAGAAATTACGGCCTTGTATGAAATAAGCAAGCTCCTGGGGTCTTCGCTGAATCTTAAGGCTAATTTCAGGGGAGTCATGGGCGTGCTGTCCGAGTACCTCGACATGAAACGCGGCACTGTCGCTCTCCGCAGCGGCTCCGAAGTCTCAATCCTCGCTGCCTATGGCATGACCGAGGAGGAGATTAAAAGAGGGCGGTACCGCATCGGCGAGGGCATCATCGGGCAGGTTGCCAAGCATGGCTCGCCCATTGTCGTCCCGAATATCGGCGAGGAGCCTTTTTTCCTGAACCGTACCCGTTCAAGGGAGATGATCAGGAAAGAGAACATCGCCTTTCTATGCGTTCCAATAAAATTCAAGAATGAAATCCTGGGCGTTCTGAGCGTCGACAGGCTCTTCGTTAAAGGGGTCACTTTCGAAGAAGACCTGCGCCTCCTGAAGATTATCGCGTCGCTGCTTGCGCAATCCATCAAGCTCTATGAAGAGGTTGAAAAGGAGAGGGCCGCCTTCCAGGCCGAGAAGGAGAACCTCAGACTGCAGCTCAAGAGTAAGTACAAAGTAGAAAATATCATCGGCCAGTCCGACCGGATGCAGGAGGTCTTCGAGGCCATCCACCGCGTGGCACCTTCGCGCGCTAATGTGCTCCTGTTGGGCGAAAGCGGCACCGGCAAGGAATTGGTTGCCAAAGCCATCCATTACATGAGTCCCCGGTCCAAAGCGCCGTTCATCAAATTCAATTGTGCCTCTATCCCTGAGGGGCTCCTTGAATCGGAACTCTTCGGACATGAAAAGGGCGCCTTTACCGGAGCGATGGCATTGAGAAAGGGGCGTTTCGAGCTGGCCGATGGCGGAACTATCTTTCTTGACGAGATCGGCGATCTGCCGTTGACCCTGCAGCCCAAAATATTGAGGGTGTTGCAGGAAAAGGAGTTTGAGAGGGTAGGCGGAGAGAAAACGATCAAGGTCGATATACGGCTTATCGCGGCAACGAGCAGGAACCTCGAAGAGCTGGTAAGGACAGGGAAATTCAGGGAAGATCTTTATTACCGGCTTAATGTAGTCCCTGTCGCGATGCCGCCTCTCATGGAACGGAAACAGGACATCCCTATACTGGTAGATTACTTTCTCCGGAGATTCAATGAGGAAAACCGGAAGTCCGTGACTCTCGCCCCGAACGTACTGGACATCCTGCTTAATTACGAGTTTCCCGGAAATGTCAGGGAGCTTGAAAATACCATCGAGCGCCTCGTTGTCATGGCAAGAGGCAACATTATTACCGAGGCCGAATTGCCTATAGCCATCAGGAATCAGACCATGAAGGCAAGGTACGGAGTTCAGATGAAGGATGCCCTTCCTTCTGCCATCGAGGACATTGAAAAGACCAAGATACTGGACGCTCTGAAGAAGACCGGCTGGGTGCAGGCCCGGGCTGCCCGTATGCTCGGAATCTCGTGCCGGCAGATCGGGTATAAAATAAAGAAATACAACATTCAGCAAATGCAGAACAATCTGCAGTGAGCAAAGTAATTGCGATAACCAACCAAAAAGGTGGTGTCGGCAAGACGACCACCGCCCTTAATCTCTCCACTTTCCTCGCCCTAGAAAAAGAAAAAGTCCTTCTCATCGACTCCGATCCGCAGGGCAATCTCACAAGCGGCATCGGTATCAAAAAAGAGCAGATGAAGTACGGCCTCTATGATATTTACGCAGCCGGCGTCCCGGCCCGTGAGGCTATACTTGCGACCGATATTCCAGGGCTCTCGATTATCACTGCCACAATGGACCTCTTTGGCGCCGAGCTCGATCTGCTGGAGAAGAATGAGCGCGAGACAACCCTGAAAAAGGTCATCGAACCGCTTAAAAAAGATTTCAAATATATTATGATCGACTGTCCGCCCTCCTTCGGATTATTGACCCTTAACGCCCTTGTTGCGTCAAATTCGGTGCTCGTGCCGGTACAATGCGAATATTTTGCACTGGAAGGTCTGAGCCTTCTTATCAAGCTACTGTGGCGAATACGGGGAAGCTTCAACGAAGGACTCGATCTTGAAGGAATACTGTTGACGATGTTCAACCGGCATATTTCGCTTTCCAAGCAGATCTCCGATGAAGTCAGAAAGGTATTTAAAACGAAGGTTTACGACACTGTAATCCCGAGGAACATCATCCTTGCCGAAGCGCCCGGGCATGGTAAGCCAGTGGCCATCTATGCTCCCAGCTCGGCGGGTGCAAAGGCATACGCCGATCTCGCCAAGGAAATCATGAACGACAATACGCTGCTGATATAAGACAGGCAGTGATACTGAAAAGTAAGCGGAAACCGAAAAAACCTGCAGTTATTTGATACCCGGCTCTGTAAACAACATTACGAATTTTTCGAAAATATCTTTATGAAAATGATTCAGCATCTTATCCTTCATAACCTTTAATGCTTCGAAGGAAGAGAGCTTTGCCTTGTATGAACGCTCTGCGGTCAATGCATCATACACATCTGCTATGCAGCAGACGCGGCCATAGGTGTGGATTTGATCTCCCTTTAAACCTCTCGGATAGCCGCTGCCGTCCTCGCGCTCGTGGTGCTGCATGGCAATTATTGCGCATTCATCCGACAATTGGTTGGTTCTCTTTGAGGATCTTGTAACTCTGGTAGGGATGTTTTCGCATTTGTTGCATCTCTTCTTCGGTGAGTCTACCGGGCTTGTTGATTATTGCCGGGTCGACACGTATTTTGCCCAGATCGTGCAGGAAAAAACCGGCCCCGATTTCATGCATATTATGATTACTTGCGCCTTTGAAAAGGTGCTTTGCAAGCATTATCGATAAGATCCCTACATTTACCGAATGAGTGTAAGTATAAAAATCATGAGAGGTGATCCTGAGCAGGTAATGGGAGGTGTCATCCTGCGAAAAAACCATGTCGACTATCTCGGAAATTCCCTGTTTGGCTTCTTTTATATTTTCAGCCTTCGGGTCATCCAATAGCTTTCCCATAAGCTCTACTGAAGACTTGTAAACGACATCAGCTCTTTTTTTAGGCGCAAGATTCTTGTCATGAATTGCCTCGGGAGCGGGAAAGAGGGTCAGACTTACTAATAGACATTTAATTACCCATTTGCTATTCTAGGATATGGCTAGAAAGCCCAGAATCGAAATTGAAGATGCCCTATATCATGTAATCACGCGTGGTAATCAGAAGCAAAAGATATTCAAGAGCCAAGGCGACTTCGAAACACATCTAAATGTCTATTAGTAAGTCTGACCCCTATGCTGATGACCCCTATGCTATGACCCCTATGCTACAGAAGAGCGAGGACCAAAGCGAACTGGTCGACAGGTATCGCACGAATATGGATATCGGGGCACTGAGACCGCAGCGTTTCTGGGAAAAGACCCGGTGATGGTGACGCGTCAGCTTAGGGAGAGGGCAGAGTTGAAGAAAGAGGTCGAGCAGGTGATAGCCGCACTGGAGAAGGGGAGCATGTAAATGTCTATTAGTAAGTCTGACCCCCAGCTTACCACTGTGGTGAACGGATGGTTTATCCATGATGCCGGTATGATGACATGCATACCGACCTTGAGGTTTCTTGTTTTGATCTTCTTGATCACTAATTGAATATTAAGTTGCTTTTATTACATATTGCAATTTAATATTCGACATCTGTAATGATCGTCCCGAACCAGCCGGACTTTTGTGTCAGTTTTCCAGCGTGCGTTTTTCTTTGTTCCTCTCCTGGCTTTTTTTCTGGGACATGAAGGTTTCAAGCCTGAAGCTATCGGCCAGATCTGCCAATGAGTGAAGATTGACCCCTGTCTTGCTGCTTATTGACCTGACATAGTCACCGCCTTTGAATATAGACGAGACGCAAAAGACCACAGCGAGAAGAATAAGAAGTTTAATTAATCCCTTCACCTACCCCTCCTTTATTAGCAGTTTAATCTTGAAATTATAACATCTCCAGCGCGAAAAGTGGGCTGAACCAAAAAAATGCGGCGCTGATAAAATCCAGTCATGAAATAAGACATAATAGGCGGCAAAATACAATAATGTAATAAGTAATACATAAAAGACATATTGCCGCTTGAGCCGAAATGCGCTATCTGCGCAAAGCCCTGATAAATAAGGCAATGGTAATGATGGCACGCCAATTGCTAAATAACCCCTAAACAACGACTTTATTCAACAGGAGGAAATATATGAGACAGATTGCGATTTATGGAAAGGGCGGCATCGGCAAATCAACCACAACACAGAATCTGGTTGCAGGTCTGGCCGAAGCCGGGCACAAGTGTATGATCG
>JBGOVD010000023.1:0-12113 GCA_041477935.1 Dissulfurispiraceae bacterium
CTATGCTGGTAGAGGTAGATCGCTCTCAGACCGCAACCGAAAAAGAGGTTTGGGGCCCTCCGGAAAATGCAGCCTTTGATAAAGAAGGCAAACCGACCAGGGCTGCCGAGGCCTTTGCAAAATCTCAGGGGATATCGATAAACGATATTTCGATCAGGGAGAAAGGCAAAGGGCGTTATGTTTTTGCCACAGTCAAGGAGACGTCCCGTCTCACTTCTGAGGTGCTGCCTGAACTGATGCCGAGGCTTCTCGACTCACTTCATTTTCCAAAAGCTATGCGCTGGGGAGATGGGAATTTTAAATTTGTCAGGCCTGTTCACTGGATATTGACAATTTACGACAACCAGAAAGTGCCCTTCGAATTTGAAGGCATCAATAGCGGCAATATCACGCGGGGACATCGTTTCCTGTCGCCTGCCTCCTTCGAGATCAAAGATTCCAAGGCATACATCAACCTTTTAAAAAACAATTTCGTAGTTCTAGATCCCGCCGAGCGGAAAAAGATCATCTCCGAGGGCGCCAGGAAACTTGCATCATCCGTTAATGCAGTGGTCATAGAGGACGAAGAACTCCTCAATCATGTCATGTTTCTCGTCGAGTATCCCGTGACGGTGCTCGGGTCTTTTCCTCCCGATTACCTGGACCTGCCGAAGGAACTTCTCATTACCGTGATGAAGGACCACCAGAAATATTTCGCACTTGAAGACGGAAGAGGCGGACTCGTCAACCACTTTGTAGTGGTAAGCAATACACGTCAGGAAAATGCTGAAATGGTGAGGAAAGGCGCCGAAAAAGTCATTAAGGCCCGTTTTGAAGACGCCCGCTTCTACTACGAAGAAGACAAAAAAGTGCCTCTTATGGATAGACTTGAGGGCCTGAAAAAGGTCGTTTTCCATGACCGTCTCGGCAGCACGTACAGCAAGTGTACGCGCGTATCCGCTCTTGCCGGTTTCCTGGCCGATAAATGCCGCCCCGACAGAAAAGAAGATGTCCGCACGGCTGCGCTTCTTTCAAAGGCTGATCTCATATCAGGTGTAGTGCGGGAATTCCCCGAGCTTCAGGGGATCATGGGCGGATATTACGCCCTGAATGAAGGGCGCCGCAAGGAAATAGCCCAGGCGCTCAAGGAGCAGTATCTGCCGAAGTTCTCCGGAGACAAGCTTCCGGAAAGCAACACAGGCGCAATTGTCAGCCTTGCCGATAAACTGGACAATATCGCGTCTTTCTTCATGCTCGGCCTTATACCCTCCGGGACCGAAGACCCATTTGCCCTGCGCAGGCAGACCATTGGAGCATTGTTGATTCTTGTGGATAAGCGCTATGACATCACTCTGAAGGAGCTTTCAATTGAGGCCTTGAAGCCTTATGATATCAAAGACAGAGAAGGTGTCATCAGCAATATAGTTCGTTTCTTCGAGCAAAGATTCGATCCCATCTTCCAGCCGTCCGGGTATTCGCCTGATGTGATAGCGGCGGTGACTCATTTCGTAGGCGACAAACCGTTATTCATAATCAAGGACAGGATGGATGCATTGCTGCAGCTGAAATCAAACACTGATTATGAAAGTTTCGTGCTGATGATCAAAAGGATAAACAATATCTCATCGAAAGCTGATGTCCCACAGGTGAATAAAGAGCTGTTCGCCCAGGAAGAGGAAGGGTTGCTCCATTCCGCTGTCGAGACTGCGGCGCCCCGGATTCTCGCATGCATCGAAAAGAATGAACCGTCTGAAGCGATCAATATCCTTATTAACCTCAAGGACCCGGTTAACCGATTCTTCGACAAGGTGTTGATCATGGACAAGAATGAGGACATCAGGCAGAACCGGCTCTCTTTGATCAAAACCATTCAGTCGCTTGGTTCGGGTATCGCCGATTTTTCGAAATTATCCTGATTAGGATGGAGTGCGCAGCGCGCAGGACCGGCCCTTAGTCTGTCTGGAAAACGACAAGGTCATCACGGTGGATAATTTCATCTTCCCGCTTCATGCCGAGGATTTTCTCAATTTCGGTTGTCTTTTTCCCTTTAATTCTTTCGATCTCGTCGGATGAATAATTGACGATGCCCTTTGCAATCCTATTTCCGGCCTGATCGAGGCAAAAGACTGCGTCGCCGCGGTCGAATGTGCCTTCCGCCATGACAATCCCCGACGGGAGCAGGCTCCGTCCTGCGTTCATCAAAGCATTTACAGCACCCTGATCCAGTACGAGTTTTCCGTTGGGCCTCATTGCATTCGCAATCCAGCCTTTTCTTGAAGTCATATGCCTTTTGCCCGCAACGAATTCGGTCCCTTGGTGATGACCGCTCAGGAGGGAAACAAGAAGCCCTTTCTTTTTTCCGCTAATGATGTTAACGCCGATCCCAAAAGATGTTGCCTTCTTGGCTGCCAGCAATTTCGAATACATGCCTCCGGTACCGACAATGCTGCCGGCCCCCCCGGCAATCGATTCGAGCTTAGGAGTAACCTCATTAACATAAGGTATTATCTGCGCCTTGCGGTCCTTCTTCGGATCAGAGGAGTAGAGGCCTTCCACATCGGAAAGTATCACAAGCCTGTCGGCGTCGATAATCCCTGCAACTATAGCGGCAAGACGGTCGTTGTCTCCGAATTTGATCTCATCAGTTGCTACAGTATCATTCTCATTGACTATCGGTACCAATCCATACGAAAGCAGCGTGTTAAGGGTATTTCGGGAATTTAGATAAGTAGGCCTGAATGTAACCACTTCCCTTGTGAGCAGGACCTGAGCAACCTTCTTGCCATGCCGTCCGAAGCTCCTTTCGTAAGCCCTCATCAGAGATGATTGGCCTGCGGCCGCTGCAGCCTGCTTCAGTTCGATTTCCTTCGGCTTCTCGGTCAGGCCCAGCTTGTCCATCCCCGCAGCAATAGCTCCGGAAGAGACAACGACCACCTCGTAGCCCGCTTTGCAGACCTCTGCGACGTCGTGGGCAATGGCGTGAATCCTCTTGTAGTTGAGCCGCCCAGTCGATTCTGTGAGGATGTTGCTGCCTATCTTAACGACTATCCTGCTCATGACTCATGCCCTCGATCTTTTGGACAAGATACATCATAAGTTCATCGATGCCTTCACTGGCAACTGCTGAAATTACAAAGAAATCCAGTCCCCGCTCCCGGCAATGGCTTTGGAGCTTCTCAAACCTGGTCTTGTCATATGCCAGGTCCAGTTTTGTCCCGACGACAGCCATCGGCTTATTCGCGAGCTCAGGACTGTATAATACTAATTCTTTATTGATCTTTTCAAAATCTTCGACCGGATCGCTTGGACTTATGTCCGATATGTCCACCATGTGGAGAAGTATCGATGTGCGTTCGACGTGACGGAGAAACTGAAATCCAAGGCCGGCCCCTGTATGTGCGCCCTCGATAAGGCCCGGAATATCGGCCACTACGAAGCTCCTGTGTTCACGAAATTTCACAACACCCAGATTCGGCACGAGTGTCGTAAAAGGATAATCGGCAATCTTGGGCTTTGCAGAAGAGATGACTGATATAAGAGTGGATTTACCTGCATTGGGAAGTCCTATGAGCCCTACATCGGCCAGGAGTTTGAGTTCGAGGACGAGCCACTGCTCTGCTCCTTCCTCTCCCGGCTGTGCAAACTTGGGCGCCTGCCGGGTCGCAGTCGCAAAGTTGGCATTGCCAAGACCTCCTCTTCCAGCCTTGGCCGCCATCAATTCCGTATTGTCGGCATCCAGGTCAGCGATGACCTCCCCGCTTTCGGAGTCTTTGATGACTGTACCGACGGGGACAAGTATTATCTTGTCTTCTGCATTTTTCCCGTGCTTGTTGCTCCCTTTGCCGTGCTCTCCCCTATCGGCAAGGTATTCCTTCCGGTACCGCTGATCGAGAAGAGTGTTCAATTCCTTGGTGGCCCTTATGATGACATGCCCCCCCCTGCCTCCGTCGCCTCCGTTGGGGCCGCCTTTCGGAACAAACTTCTCCCTCCGGAAACTCACGCATCCTCTGCCGCCGTCTCCGGCCTTAACAAATATTTTTACGTAGTCAACAAATTGCATAAATAAAAAAGGCAGTCCGTATTAACAGACCGCCTTTACTCTTCTCCTCTGAAGCTGTTTATTATGATGCGCTCGCAACCGCAGATTCGGCCGTATAAACGCTGATTTTAGTTCTTTCCTTGTCTTTTCTCTCGAACTTGACGACACCATCAATAAGGGCAAAAAGAGTATCGTCCGATCCCTTGCCGACATTATTGCCGGGGTGGAACTTCGTCCCGCGCTGCCTTACCAATATATTGCCTGCACGGACTATCTGCCCTCCGTATCTTTTGACTCCAAGCCGCTGGGATTCGCTGTCGCGGCCGTTCCGTGTGCTTCCTACGCCTTTCTTATGTGCCATCTTATCCTCCGATGATCTCTTTAATCTTCAATTTCGTGAAAAACTGCCGGTGACCCGTGACCTTCTTGGTTGCCTTTTTAGACTGATGTTTCATTACGAGGACCTTCGGCGATCTTGATGTCAGTACAATTTCGGCCTTTACAGTCGCGCCCTGAACATAGGGCTTGCCGAAGACAACATTGCCGTCCTTCTCAATCATCAGCACCCTGTCCAGGGTTATTTCGGTATTGACGTCTCCGATTACTTTCTCAACGGACACAACATCTCCGGTCGTTACCCTGAGCTGTTCTCCGCCCGTCTCTATTATTGCGTACATATATCACACCCCCGAATGAATTAGATAGATATTTAAACAGAAAAAGACAAAAAATGTCAATAATAATAACGGCTTTATTGACCGAACCTGTCTGCGTTTATTATACTATAAGGAGTGATTCTCCGGGAGGAACCAAAGATATGCCAATTTACGAATACGGCTGCGTGAAATGCGGCAAGACTCATGAAATCATGCAGAAATTCAGTGACGCCCCTCTGGTTGTATGTCCTGACTGCGGAGGCGAGGTCAAAAAATTGATTTCCAATACTTCCTTTGTTCTCAAGGGGACCGGTTGGTATGCGACCGACTACGCCTCTCCGAAAAAAGAAGGAAACAACAAAAGTGAAAACAAACCTGCCGAAGCTAAAACAGAAGATAAGAAAACCGAAGAAAAAGCCGAGGTGAAAGCAGAACCGAAAAAGGAGGAGGTCGCAGCAAAATAGATGACCTCCCCGCATATCCATGTTCCTTTCGAGAAGATCGAACGGCACATGGACCTTATCCTGCAAAACAGGCTTAATCTCGAAATCTATTTTAGTGCAGATATTCTTGATACCCTCGAAAAGGACCAGCTATACAAAGTTATAGCGTCTTTGAGGCACGGCTCTAACTTTACGTTCCATGCACCTTTCATGGACCTTTCTCCGGCAGCTGTCGACTCTAAAGTGAGGGGAGCGACCGTTGCGAGGCTGAACCAGGTCCTGGATATTGCAGAAATGATGCGTCCTCTGGCGATCGTCTGTCACTCGGGATATGAAAAGTGGAAGTACAGCCTGAGCTTCGATCTCTGGCTTCGTAAAAGCCTGGAGACCTGGCAGCCGCTGAACAGGAGGGCCGAATCTTTGGGGTGCAAAATCGCCATCGAAAATATATTCGAAGATGAACCGACCAATCTCCGCGTTCTGATGGAAGAGATGGCTTCGGATAATTTCGGGATCTGTTTCGATACCGGGCATTGCAACCTTTTTTCTACAGTCTCTATAGACAAATGGCTCTCGGACCTCGGCAGATATATTATTGAACTCCACCTGCATGACAATGACCGCAGTGCAGACCAGCATTATCCTGTCGGCGACGGCACTTTCGATTTCGACCGGTTCTTCTCACTGCTTGATAAAAAAGATTGCATCCACACTATTGAGGCACACACACCAGAACGAGTTATAAAGAGCATGGAAAGGCTGAAAAAATACGTGAGCTAATAGTGGCTCTCGGCGCGCAAGGTCATCGGATTTCATCACTAGAGCCTGAGTCATCCGGCACTGGCAGACTACAACTCAAGAAATATACCTGTCCAATAAAGACGATTAACTGATACACAAGGACTAATCTCTAGTGATGAAATCCGATGACCTTGCGCCAACTCGACCGAACTATAAATATTTTACTCTGTTCCGGAATTCAAAGCCCCGCATCTTCATGTCTTTGTCGCCCTTATACTGGATCATCACCTTATGCGACTCCCCCATTCCTTCGGGAAGAATAAGACCTTTGATTTTGGCGGTGTCCGTAACATCACTGGTCAATTCAGGCATATCGGATATAACTTCATCCATGCCCAGCGATATGAGATATGAACCCTGAGGCGAAAATCCTATTGTCTTCAGCCCCGCCTCCTCTCCCCATTTTTTCAATGAAGAGAAGTTGACATGGGCCGTAATGTCCTGCTCGCCGATATTGATGAAGGGATCTTCTATAACCTGGTGCTTGTGATAACAGAGCAGTGTCCCCCTGTTTCTCTCCCTGCTGTAGTAATCGTCTGCAGGATAGCCGTAATCTATGGTCAGGACAAACCCTCTGAAGATTTTTTTGCCGATATCCCTTATCCACTTTTTGATCTCAAGATTCACCTCTGTCCTGTACCCCTTCTCCATAACCGAAGGGACATCGATAGAGAACTCTTCGAAATAGCTCAAGATCTCACTTCCGCATGGTTTCAGGACTTCGATCAGCTCATCATCTTCATTGACTGAAACGCGAACCTCGCTCAGGCCGTCGCCCATTTCGATGAGTCTGACAGGAAATGCATCCAGAAGTTCGTTCGAAAGGAAACATCCCGTAATCGGTTCGATGTCTGCTAAGTGATTGTGCCAGCTGACCTTGCCCTCAAATTCCTTAAGCAGCGCCGACTGGTGGGCCATTACCGCAGGATTCCTCTCTATGATCTCATAATGAAGGCTGTCGAAAACAGCTCTCATCTTGAGATATTCCAGGATATCCCTGGCGAGATACCCCATGCCGGCGCCGACTTCTACTACTTTAAATACTTACGGACGATCTAAAAGGTCCCACATTTCTTCAATCTGCTTCCCTATCATGGCACCGAAAAGGGGATGCAAGTGGGGGCTGGTGTAGAAATCGGCAGTCCTTCCTATCTTCGTAGAATCTTTCGCATAGTATCCCATACCGGGGAAATAGAGGGCATCCTCCATAAATTCTTCGAAGGACATGGGGCCGTCTGTTTTAATCTTCAGGGTGATATGATCTTTCAGCGGGTTATCAGGAGGCATAATCAAAAGGGTCAGACAGGTAATTACTTGAGATCGAGCATCCGGTCGAGTGCCCTTTTAGCCGGGATCCTGATCTCATCAGACACCTTGATTATCTTTTCCATATCGCTCAGCGCCCTCGCAATACTTTTGAGCGTAGTCTTTTTCATATTGGGACAGATCATGTCCGATCTGAGAGGATGAAACGCCTTGCCGGGATTCTCTTCCTTCAAACGATACATAAGGCCGAGTTCGGTTCCGACGATAAATTCCTTTGCAGACGATGCTTTGGCGAAACGCAGCATGCCCGATGTGCTCGTTACATAATCGGCAAGTTCCAGGACCTCCAGCCTGCACTCGGGATGCGCCATGAGCACTGCACCGGGGTATTTATTCCTTGCATCAAGGACATCCTGCCTTGTTACACGGTCGTGGACATGGCAGAAACCGTCCCAGGCGATGATCTGTTTCTTCGTATTCTTCTGGGCCCACATAGACAGGTTCCTGTCAGGGATGCATATTACCTTCTCATCCGGAAGTGATTCAATTACCTTGACGACATTGGCCGAGGTGCAGCAGATATCGCTTTCGGCCTTCACTTCAGCCGTGGTATTGACGTATGCCACAACCGGGACCCCGGGGTACTGTTTTTTTATGTCCTTAAGGGTGAAATCATGCGGGAAAACAAATGAAGGTTGCACGGCATAGCCTGGAAATGTCTTCCAGACCCTGCGGTCCGCATCCACTTCGATCATCTCTGCCATGGGGCAAGTAGCGCCGGCCTCCGGCAGCAGCACCGTCTTGTCGGGAGACAGAATCGCAGCGCTCTCGGCCATGAAATGGACACCGCAGAAAACGATAGTCTCACAATCTATAGTTGCAGCTTTCCTTGAGAGCTCCAGCGAATCGCCCGTGTAATCGGCAATCGCCTGCACCTCGTCCCTCTGGTAGTTGTGGGCGAGTATGATAGCGTTGCGCTTCTTTTTGAGCGCTCCTATCTCTTCTCTGAGAAGAGAGAGTTCATCAGGCATCGCAACTCCTTGTCAGGCTTTAATTGGTCAGGTAAGAGTGGCCGGTATTGTAGGCGTTAGTGAAAAGGACCGTTCCATCCTTCAGGACAACCATCCGTATTTTGGGACTCCCGCTGCCTGAAAGCCATCCGGTGCCTCCGGAATATTCATTCATCACCCGTTTTACGTAATTTACGGTTTCAGGGATAGAGGGAACCCCATTGACCTTTTCAACCCTTGCAGGCCCGGCATTATAGGCCGCAAGCGCTAAAGTAAGGCTGCCGTTGAACTTGTCTAACAGGTGCCTGAGATATTTAACGCCGCCTTCGATATTCTCCTCAGGATTGAGCGGATTACCAACTCCCATATCACTGGCGGTTTTAGGCATCAGCTGCATCATCCCGATAGCACCCTTATTAGAAACGGCCCTGGGATTCCAGTTTGATTCGGCCCCGATAACCGCTTTGACAAGCTTGGGGTCGACGTTGTGTTTCCTAGCCTTCTCTTCAGCGATATTATTGAACTCGCCGCTGACATGGTTTTTCTTCCTGGCAGCCTTGGCGGCAGTCTTGCGAGCGGGCTCATTCTCTTTCACAATAACTTTCGAGCCTGAGGCCGGAACGTTGGTGTACAGGACTGTCCCATCGCTCGAAGCAGACTGATACATATCAGCATAGGCATTGAGCCCGAGCAGCAGAAATGATATCGAGATTAAGATCGTCTTCATCATTGAATTTTACCATGTAAAGCGTCTTTTATCAAGGATTTGAAGCAACCATCCCTGAAGAAGCATGCCCTAGCCGGGCGCTGGGACTCGTCAAGCCGCTGCCTTGCATCAATCACAGTGGTTTGCGGCTAATGAATGAAACAACAAAAGACGAAAAAAAAGCACGTCGGCTTTGCTAGGGGGGGACCGACGTGCTCGGAGGGGGCTTTAAAAAGTCCAACCAGAGCCGGATATAATCTTCGCACTACTCGATCTTGATTTTCCTTTCCTTCTTCCTGGCCTCTTCCGTCTTCGGGATCCGGATCTCGAGTACGCCATCTTTAAATGCGGCCTTCGTCTTTTCTGTCTCTATACCCGAAGGGAGGCTGATTCGCCGTTCGAACGACCCGACAGAACGCTCCAGGCGGTAATAGTCCTTCTTTTCGACCTTTTCTTCCCTCTTTTTTTCTCCGGTGATTCTCAAGACACCATCGCTCAAATCGACATTGATGTCCTCTTTTTTCATACCCGGCAATTCCGCCTTCACCACAACAGCATCATCCTGCTCAAAAATATCGACGGCAGGAGATAACTCTGCTTCTGAATAACCCATCTTCGGCCACATTGCTGGAAACATGGAAAACGGCCTTCTGAAAAAATCCTCCATCATTCGTTCCATTTCAGCGAAAGGTGACAATGTCCTCGGGGTTTCGCTCCTTGCAAGTTCCGTTGTCTGTTTTTTCTTCTCCATTATTACCTCTTCAAAAACATTCCCCGCTATGGACTCTATCAGATAAATACAACCCGGTATTTTCATATTACTGGTTCACAGGGGAAAAAGACATCAGACGAAATCCCATTTTCATGTCGCCGCAGTGCCGATTATTTTGTCGGTATTCGTCTTACATACGGAGCTTAATCGACAAGATGGTTTTGAATAGAGTAATGAGTTAATTCGGCATTGTTCTTCATGCCCATCTTTTCGAGAATCCGCGCGCGATACGTGCTGATTGTTTTCACGCTTAATGACAGTTCGTCAGCTATCTCCTTTACTGTTTTGCCCGATGAAATGCTGCACATTACCTGGTACTCACGGTCCGACAGCAATTCATGCGGAGGCCTGGCGGCATCTGCTTCGAGACCGAATGCGAGCTTCTCGGCGAGAAAATTGCTGATGTACTTTTTCCCGGAATATACCTTCCGTATCGCAGTGATCAGATCGTTAGGAGCGCTCTCCTTTGTAAGGTAGCCGTCGGCGCCGGCCCTTAACACTCTTAAAGCGTACTGATCTTCCGGATACATGCTCAAAACCAGTACCGGCAGTCTCGGCTTGAAACTCTTCAGCTCCTTTAAAATATCGAGCCCGCTTCTGCCGGGCATTGCGATATCAAGCACAACCACGTCAAAATCGTCCTTCCAAATCTTATCGAGGACCTCTTGCCCGTTGGCGGCTTCAGCAGCCACGACCATATCGCTCGTGTCCATGAGAATCTGCTTCAACCCTTCCCGGACAATTGTATGATCGTCGGCGATAAGAATTTTTATAATCATTGATCAAGGCTCCTTTTTGCCGTGAATAATCTCGCTGATCGTTCTTCAACTCATTGTAACCACGCTTGAGCTGAGAATCAATGGCAGGAATTCGAAGTTGGCATTTTAAAGCGATTAGGGCGATATATGGCAAGCGACGTTTATGGAATTGTTTGCAACAGCATGATCATTCAGGCAATGCTCTCTGTTCGATATTCACGAATGCGTTTTATTTATTGATCCCTCTTTTCGACGTCCTTTTAGCCAGCTAACCCATTTATTTCCGTTAAATTGCGGAGTGCGTTTTCATTGCCCTGTGATGCCGCCTTCCCGAGCCATTCAGAAGCTGCCTTAAGGTCTTTTCCAACTCCCAGACCATTCCTGTACATCTCTCCGACCCTGAATTGTGAGTCAGCATCGCCTTGTTCGGCTGCCTTGAGATAATAGTTGAATGCCGCAGGCTTATTCATTTCTACACCATTGCCGGAATAATATTTTTCGGCAACATTATATTGAGCGGCGCCAATCCCTTGTTCCGCCGCCTTGTGAAACCATTTAAAGGCCTCCGATGGATCTTTCTTTACGCCGTCACCTTTATCGCACACAATGCCGAGGTTGAATTGAGCCGGCGCGTAGTCTTGTTCTGCAGCCTTACGAAAAAGATTGGCTGCCTCCGTCCTGTTGCGCTCTATCCCTCTGCCCTCGTAATACATTACCCCAAGCTCAAATTGTACGGATGGATTTTCCTGCTCGGCAGCTATGTGATACAATCTAAGAGCTTCTTTCTTGTCCTGCCTGACGCCGTCTCCATAATAGTATTTCAAGCCCAGTTTCAACCGTGCCTCGGCAATTCCCTGTTCCGCGGCTTTGGCGAACCATTTAATCGCCTCCGCTTTACTCCGCCTGACGCTTTTGGCATCATCGTAATAGACAGCGAGCCTGAACTGGGCTTCAGCATGGCCCTGCTCTGCAGCGCGGCGATACCATCGGGCCGCCTCTGGCCTGTTCTGCTTTACTTCCCCGCCTTGCTCGTAAATAGTTCCGGCCCTGAATTGCGCAGCGATGTGACCCTGTCCGGCTGCCTTGAGATACCATCCAAGCGCCTCCAGCTTATTTACCTGTACGCTGTCCCCGTTATCATAATTGCTGCCCAACCTGAATTGCGCTTCAGGGTTTCCACGCCCGGCTGCCTTTGCAAACCAACTGTTGGCTTCCGCTTTATCGGCGGGCACACCGTCGCCCGAAAACAGCATGGCTCCGCATCTAAGCCCAGCTTCAGTATTACCCTGTCTTGCAGCCTCCAAATACCATTTCAAAGCTTCCTGCTTATCGACTGCTGTACCATCACCTTTGTAATATTTGTCCCCGGCGTTGAACTGCGCGTCAGGGTCTCCCTGTTCAGCCGCCTTCAGATACCACTTCAAAGCCTCTCCCCTGTTGAGCGCAACTCCTCTTCCCTGGTCATACATAATGCCGAGATTATATTGGGATGCAGCATCTCCAAGGTCCGCAGCCTTCAGAAACCACTTTTGGGCCTCCGCGCCGTTCGCCGGAACTCCGTCAGCCGAATAATAGATCAGGCCGAGGCGGAACATGGCTTGAAGTTCTCCACCTTCAGCGGCCTTCAGGAACCATCTGGCTGCTTCGGTCTGATTTCTTTTAGCGCCTGGCTTTTCGGAATAA
>JBGOVD010000001.1:0-27146 GCA_041477935.1 Dissulfurispiraceae bacterium
CCCAAAGTCTTTATAATGCGATAAGAAACCGTATTCAGTCGCGAATAGTAAAGTTGTCTGCGGACAAGATCCTTTTCATGAAGTAATGGGCGGGTATGAAAATCATCAAAGGTATCGCTATAAAGCCTTTGGGGCATCCCTCCCAATCCTGATTTATGCATTTATCTTATAGCTAACTAGGCTTGTTTCAGGAGGAAATGATATGAGGGAAAAGGTTTACAGCGTCTGTTCAATGTGTACTGTACGCTGCCCCATCATGGTAGAAGTGGAGGATGGGGTTGTAAAACATATATGGGGCAATCCCAACGTGTTGGGCGGAATGTATCTCTGTCCGCGCGGCGCTGCAGGGAAGGCATTTCAGTATGACTCCGAGAGGCCCCAGCGGCCGCTGATCAGGGACGGAGAGCGGGGTTCGGGAAAGTGGCGCGAGGCCTCCTGGGATGAAGCCCTCGACTATATTGCTACAAAGCTTTCCGAAATAAAAGAGACCTATGGCGCAAAGAGTATCGTGTTGAGCGATCGGGGCGGCCCCATCACGGACTTTGAGAAAACTTTCATTACGGCACTCGGCTCTCCGAATTATTTCAACCACCACGCCTCCTGCTCCAACAGCGTGCACAACGCGCACATGTCGGTTGCCGGGTATGCCCGGAATGGTGTCGGTTATGACTACAAGAACTGCAAGTACATGGTGGTCATGGGACGGAACCTCCTCGAATCGATCGGCACCGGCGAAGCGAAGAATGTCATCGATATGCAGGAGGCAGGCGGCAAGCTGGTATATATCGATGTCCGCTGGAACTACACTGCGGCAAAGGCCGATAAATTTTTTATCATAAGGCCGGGCACCGACTATGCGCTGACACTCGCCCTGCTGAATGTCATACTCAGGGAAAATCTCTATGACCACGAGTTCGTGAACCGCTGGGTTACCGGCATCGAAGACCTTAAAAAATTTGTGCTTCCTTACACCCCCGAATGGGCGGAGAAGGAAACCGGCATATCTGCAAAAGAAATCATGAAGATCGCGCATGAGGCCCATGAGGCGAGTCCGTCTGTAGTTTTCCATCCGGGCTGGATGACGGCCTGGCGCGAGAACGACTTTTATTTCAGGCGCATGCTCTATATCCTCAACGCCCTGATGGGAAGCTATGAGGCAAAGGGCGGCATCTTTATCAGCAAATCTCCTGCGGATGCCGGTGTAAAGTTCAGGACGCTGCTTTCACAAGTCCCGAAGGTGAGCGAGGAGCGCTTCGACGGCTGCGGCACTAAATACCCGCATCTCGGCGCCCAATGGGGTCTTGCGCAAATGCTGCCTCATGCCATCCTTACCGAGGACCCCTATCCTATCAAGGCATACATCGTCATGAGACACGATCCCCTGGCGTCTTTACCCGATCCTGAAATATTAAAAGAGGCCCTGATGAAGCTCGATCTGATCGTCTCTATAGATGTCAATTACAGCGAGACCGGATGGGTATCTGACGTTATACTTCCAGAGTCGACATACCTTGAGAGGACCGACCATGTTTTCGCGAGGACCGGACTGAAACCTTCTCTCGCCTTACGCAGAAAGGCAGTAGAGCCAAGGTTCGACAGTAAGCCGAGATCGTACATATTTAAGGCCCTGGCGGACAGAATGGGAATCGGCCAGTATTTTCCGTACAACACAATAGAGGAACTTATTGCTTGGCAGCTGGAAGGAACGGGATTTTCGTTTAAGGATTTCGACAAAACGGGCGTCATAGACCTGGTGAAGCGCCCCATCTGGATGGACCGCAAAGAGGGCCTGAAATTCAACACGCCTTCCGGGAAGATCGAGATCATTTCGGGCAAACTCGAAAAGAGCGGGATTCCGTCATTTATCCCTTACGAGAGCCCAAAGAAACCCGATGACGGTTCTTTCTTCCTTGTTACAAGCAAGACCGCGGTGCATACGCAGGGCCGCACGACCGCGAACAACCCCATCCTGAACGAGATCGTATCCGAAAACCATCTCTGGATAAACAGCGAAGAAGCAGAGATACTCGGTATCAAGGACGGGGATGTGGTTGAAGTTTCGGCAGAAGGCGTCACACAGACCATAAAAGCCCAGGTCACTGATTTCATTCATCCGGAAGCAGTCTTCATGCTCCATGGCTTCGGCGATTCTGTCCATTTAAGGACGCGCTCTTTCAGCAGGGGCGCCAGCGACGTCAAGCTGCAGAAGGGACTTCTCAAGGTTGCGGTGGGCGGAAATTGCCCGATGACTGAGTGCGTCGTCTCTGTGAGACGAGCGGGCTGATTCAACAAAGGAGGATAAGGATGAGCATTTACTACATATACCAGGACCAGAAAAGATGCATAGGCTGCCGTGCTTGCGAGGTACACTGCAAAACGGAAAATGATGTCCCTGTGGGGCCGAGATTCGGCAGAATAATTCCCGTGGGGCCGAAGGTGATCGGGAACATCCCGCGCATGAACTTCATATTCATGCCCTGCTTTCATTGCGAGAACCCGTGGTGCGTATCCGCCTGTCCCACAGGGGCGATGAAGACCAGGTCGAAGGACGGGATAGTCTTTATCGAGCCGGCCCTCTGCGTAGGTTGCAAGGCGTGTATTACCGCATGTCCGTGGGGAGTGCCGCAATGGGACGAAGAAACCGGCAAAGTCATTAAGTGCGATTATTGCATGCACCGGATCGACAACGGTTTGCTGCCGGCATGCGTTAGCGGCTGCACAACGAACGCTCTGCGCTGGGTATCGCCTGAAGAAGCATCCAAGCTGAAGCGGGAAAGGCACGCAAAGGAAATAGCGTCTAACCTTCCTTATTAGAAATGATCATCATTACCCTCAACGGTAGGGAGAGAGAGTTTGAAGAAGGGACATCGGTACTCGAGGCGGCAAGGCGCGAAGGTATCGATGTCCCTACGCTCTGTTATCACGAATCTCTCGGCCCCTACGGAGTCTGCAGATTGTGCCTGGTGGAAGCTGAAGGACCAAGCTTCAGACGGACTCTTATTCCATCATGCAATCTCAAGGTATCGGAAGGGCTGGTTATAGAGACCAACACCCCCCGCGTCAATGCTGCCAGAAAAAGCATAATGGAATTACTTCTCGCAAGCACTCCAAACACGGAGCCCCTGCTGAAACTGGCGAAAAAGCTCGGCGTTGAAGGTACGCATTACAAAAGTTCAAAGAGAGACAAGTGTATTCTCTGCGGTCTCTGTGTACGGGTCTGCCGGATGAAGATCGGTGCGGCGGCGCTTGATTTCGCTACCGATGGAAAGAATGACAGGACGGTTGCAGAATACGTAGCGCTATCGCAGGACAGATGCATCGGCTGCGGTTCCTGTGCCAATATCTGCCCGATCGGAGTCATCAAGGTCAAGGACAGCGGCGGCCAAAGATATATCTATCTATACGCGCAACTGGTCAACACACTCAAACTCGTCAGGTGTGAAAGCTGCGGAGAGCCTTATACGACACAGAAGTTCCTGGATTTCGTGCTCTCACGTCTGGACAATGAAGTAAGCTCCAGAACAAAGCTGAGGATTTGTCCTGAGTGCTCGCGAGAGTATTATACGATTGCTCTGACAGGACAATTCCCCGTATTTGAGGAATTCCCTCCGATTTTGTAAAAGCGCGAATGATAAACATAGTAATCAATGGCAGGCAAATGGAAGTCGATGAGGGCATAAGCGTTCTTGAAGCAGCAAGGAACGAGGGAATCGATATCCCGACACTCTGCTATCACAAGGCACTGAAACCGTACGGCGGCTGTAAATTATGCATTGTGGAATCTGAAGGCCCGAATCTCAGAAAGATGTTGAGGCCGTCCTGCATCCTTAAAGTCTCAGAGGGACTTTCGGTCGAGACTGAATCGCTGCGAATCGCGGCCATGAGAAAAGAACTGCTTTCGCTCTATCTGTCCTTGGCGCCCCATCCGAGATCATATCTGATCGAGATGGCCGACAAGTATGGCGCGAAGCCTGTTACGCCTGAGGCAGGCGCGGATCTATGCTCGCGTTGTACTCTCTGCGTAAGGGTTTGCCGTGAACAAATAGGAGCATCTGCGCTCACCCTTGCCAAGGCAGACGGCCCGGCCGGCGGCGCTTCGCGTTCCATTCGCTTCATCCGGGAGGCATGTTACGGCGGCGGTACCTGTGCCAGCATCTGCCCTTCGGGTATCTTGCGCATGACGGACAAAGGAGCCGAAAGGACTATGCTGATCCGTGGAAGGTCTGTCGGGACATTCGAGCTGGCCGAGTGTGAGTCGTGCGGAGCTCACTATATGACCCCGCAATATATCGACAAGGTCCAATCCCGGCTTTCTGTGGAAGAAGGAAAGATCATAAAAAAGGTCTGCCCCGAGTGTGCGCGCCGTTACTACACCGTCGCATTGACCGGGCGGTTTATCTGCGGAGAGCATTGAGACAATGAAAAACAGAATATTTAAATACTGGAACGAAACATACTCTGAAGAAACATCGGAACTGAGCCTCGGCGGACAGCGGATCGCCGCGGTCATCGGATGGGGCGGCATTCAGGTCACGGACCCGCAGCTGGATATCGTCGATCTCTGCTGTAAATATGCTAAGGCTTTGCAGGAGAATTCGTGCGGCCAATGCAACCCGTGCAGGACCGGAACGAGAGTGCTGGCTGAACTCTTCGAAAAGATAAGAACAGGCCATGGAAATGAAAAAGATATCGAAGATATAGAGGCACTTTCCAGGACGATCTCCGAAGCTTCGATGTGCGAGATCGGGCAGAGCTCTCCGAGGGTATTGCTCTATCTCCTGGAACACTTCAGGGATTCATTCACCGCCGTACTCGATGTCGGCAGCAAGAACGGCAACAGGGAAGCTAATAGACAGTATACATTTCATTCGATGCTTACCGCGCCTTGCATTCAGGCATGCCCTATGCACCTGGACATTCCGAAATACATTGAAGAAATAAAGGGTGGACGGTTCAGGGAATCGCTCGAATGCATAAAGAGCAGGCTCCCGCTGCCCGGTATCGTCGGAAGGGTATGCGTAAGACCCTGCGAATCCAATTGCCGGAGGGGACTCGTTGATGAACCTCTTCAGATACGCCACCTGAAAAGATTCGTGGCCGACCATGCACGCGGGTGCCCGGATAGGACAACCGGATGCAGGTCCGGAGTTGAAGATACGGCTACGCAACACGAGCCACTTAAAGTTGCAATAATAGGTGCAGGCCCTTCTGGTCTCACATGCGCGTCTTTCCTTGCAAAGAAAGGTTATGATGTCACCATCTTCGAAATGCTCACAGAATCGGGCGGCATGGCATCGGTTGGGATTCCTGACTACCGCCTCCCGCGCGATATAGTTCACGATGAAGTGGCTGAAATAGAGAGACTCGGTGTAAAAATCCTCTATGGAAAGGCCCTCGGCCCCCATTTCACACTGGAGGACCTCGAAAAAGAGGGCTTCAGGGCGATCTTCATCGGTATGGGCTGCCATTGCCATAAGAGCCTGGACATAGAAGGCGAAGATCGCGGATATTACGGGTACGTTCCGGGTGTTTATTTTTTAAAGAATATAAACCTCGGGCTGCTGGACGAAGTTCCGAAAGGGAAGAAGATGGTAGTGGTGGGCGGAGGAAATGTCGCTATCGATTGTGTGCGAACTGCCTTTCGGGTCGGATTCGATGAGTCACATATCGTTTACCGCAGATCGCGAAAGGAAATGCCTGCGGACCCCGTGGAGATCGATGATGCCGAGGCTGAGGGTGTGAAATATCATTTTCTCACGGCACCCAAGCGCATCATGGGAGAGAATGGCAAGGTCACGGGGCTTGAATGCGTCCGTATGGAACTCGGAGAACCGGATGCATCCGGCAGGAGAAGGCCCGTTTTGGTGCCGGGATCCGAATTCGTCATCGAAGCTGATGTGATAGTAGCAGCCATTGGCCAGGAAGGTGATTTCAACTGCATGTGCAATCTGCCTGGCGTCGATGTCACCAAGAAGGGAGCAATCATCGTCGATGAAAATCTGATGACCACGAGAAAGGGCGTCTTTGCCGGGGGTGACTGCGTGACCGGACCTGATGTTCTTATCAGGGCCTGTGCTCACGGAAGGCTTGTCAGCATGGCTATAGATAAATTTCTGACTGAAGGAAAAACCGAACCACTCGGCGAGGTCCTTGAAGAGAAGTTCCTTGCAGGGTTAAAGGTTTATGATCCCGCCGAATCCATCGCGCTTCCTGAAGGCCCCGGACGGGTGGCCGTCAAACATGAACAACCAGCAGAAAGAAAAATTGATTTCCGTGAAGTAGACAAAGGATACTCCGACGAAGAGGCAGTTTCAGAGGCAACGAGATGCCTGCGATGCTATCGCCTTGTAATGTATGCCTGCTCCGACGATGCGTCATCTCATGCCTGACAAAGAAATATCCAGATACCAGGCTGCAAAGGCATCCGGGATGAAGACTATTCTCTTCGTCTGTTCCGGAAATTCGATCCGCTCACAGATTGCCGAAGGTATCGTAACCCATTTATTCGGGAAGGAATGGGCGGCTTTTTCGGCAGGCACGATGCCGATGCCGGTACCGAAGGACCTTGTGAAAGTAATGAGCGAAATCGGCATAGACATAAGCAACCGGAAAGGGAAACATGTCGGCGCATTCAAAGACTGTACCTTCGACAGGGTAGTCGTGCTCTGCTCCGACGTAGACAGGATGTGTCCCGTCCTTCCGGAATGCGCGGAGCAGGAGCGTATTTTTTTCCACGACCCTCTGTCGTCAGCCATGGCGTCGGAGGGGTTTTTCATCAACTTCAAATCATCATATCGACAGCTTAGAGACGAGATGAGAAAAGTGCTTACTCACTATATGAAGGAAACATGATATGAACAAGCTCCTGGGCATTTTTTCAAAGGGCGGAAGATGTCCGTCGCTGAAGGCGGCCCAGGGTGCTGCTGCTAAGAAATACGCCTCTTTCAAAATCTTGCTCAACCATAATCACGCGGCTCTCGATGCCATAGCCGATATGGAGAATCTTTATTACTCAGGCAACCCGTTCAGCTTGACATCCGTAAGGATAAAGTATGAGGAACTTCTCGAGGCCGTCACCGGGGTTATCATCGCTCTTGAAACTCTCTCAGGGAAGGATTATCACGCATTATCCGATATTATGTCGGGTATCGACAGCGAGCTTTTCCGGGACTTCAATCCCAAGTGCGCGCTACCGGTCGGCAACCTCGTCATAGGGCTTGATGAAATCACCGACGACATATATCGCATGATCGGCGCGAAGGCCGCAAACCTGGCATCCATTAAAAACGTTCTGGGCCTGCCCGTCCCGCCGGGATTCGTCATTACCTCACTGGCCTTCGAACGCTTCCTGAAATTTCACAAATTGCTGAAACCAATAAAAGAAGAATTATCGCTTGTCACCTCGGAATCGATTGAGGCGATAGAACGAGCCGGCGACCGGCTGCGCAAGATGATACTCGACGCCCCGGTTCCTCCTGAGATACGAACTGAGATTATGACGGCCTATTCAACTCTTGAGGAGACCGCCGGAAAAGGCGTGCGCATCGCCATGAGAAGCAGCGCTGTCGGCGAAGACACAGAAGCGACCTTCGCAGGCCAGTATGATACGGTCCTCAATGTGACCGGCGAAAACATACTGGACGCATACAAGACTGTCCTCGCAAGTAAATATTCAGCAAGAGCTATTGCATACCGGCTACATTACGGGCTTGACGACCGCGAGACGCCGATGTGCGTCCTTGGGATAGTGATGATCGATTCGAAAGCGAGCGGCGTCCTCTACTCGGTCGACCCTTCCCTGACCCGCTCCTGCCCTGTGAGGATCAACTCCATCTGGGGGATAGGCGAGCACCTTGTCGACGGAAGCGCTTCTCCCGACGTCTTCATCATTGACCGGATCGATGAGAAGATCATCGAAAAGCATATTGAGGGAAAGGCATCGAGACTGGTGAATCTTCGTGCCGGAGGCACAGGCATTGAATCTGTCCCGGAACATCAACGCCACCTTCCTTCCATAGATGACCGAACGATCATACAGCTGACAAGGGACGGCCTGCTGCTGGAGGAATTTTTTGAAGGCCCGCAGGACGTGGAATGGGCAGTTGATGAGGAAGACAGGGTATTCATACTTCAATCAAGACCTCTCCTTCTTCCGGAAATGACCGCGGCCCCGCAACAGCCTCCGGTCTCTTACGCCAATCCCGTTCTCCTTTCGCAGGGCAAGACCGCCTCCGGCGGGATCGCAACCGGAAGGGTCTTCATACTGGAGAAGGAGTGCGACCTTCTGAATCTTCCTGCGGATGCAATACTTGTCGCCAAGATCGCCTCGCCCGATTATGCCAAAGTAATCGGACGGATAAAGGGCATCATCACGGATATCGGAAGCGTAACGAGCCACATGTCATCCGTAGCCAGGGAGTTCGGCATACCTTCAATTGTAGATACCGGCAATGCTACAACATCATTGACGCACGGCGAGATCGTCACGATGTCGGCGGACACCGTTACTGTATATAGTGGCATCATCGAAGAACTCGCGAGTGAAATCAGGCCCGCGAAAAAGGTGATCTTCGACAGCCCTTTGCACCGCAGGATGCGCGGAATTCTCGATCGCATTTCCGTCCTGAACCTCACCGATATAAAAGCTGAATCATTTTCCCCGGAAGGATGCCGGACATACCACGACATAGTGCGTTTCACCCATGAAACAGCAATACAGGAAATGTTCGGCATCTCTCTCGCATCGGAGCGGAGCGGCGCGTCGGTCAAGCTGACATCGACTCTTCCTCTTGATCTCTGGCTGATTGACCTTGGAGAAGGTCTCAGAGACGGCCTGACGACATGCGACAAGGTTACACCAGAAATGATCGACTCCTCCCCGATGAAGGCTGTCTGGAGGGGCTTTACTCATCCCGGAGTGAGCTGGGCCGGCACCATGAATATCGGTACCGGCAAAATATCCGGCATGCTCGCAGCGTCGGCCCTCTCGGAATTCGGAGAGATCGCAGGTGGGGAGAGCTATGCCTTGCTGTCACGTGACTATCTAAACCTCAGCGTACGCTTCGCCTACCACTTTGCGACTATCGACACCCTTTGCAGCGATAATGCATCACAGAACTATATATCCCTCCAGTTTTCAGGAGGGGCCGGGGATTATTACGGCCGCTCGCTTAGAATCCAGCTTATGGGACACATCCTTGAGAGGCTCGGCTTTCGGACCACAATTAAGGGCGATCTCCTTGAGGCATTCATGGCACGATACGATAAAAGATCGACTGAGGAAAAGCTCGACATGGCCGCCAGGCTGCTGGCCTCCACGCGGCTTCTCGATATCACGCTCTCTAACCAGGATGAATTGGCAGGACTGACCGAGACTTTTCTTAACGGCTCCTACGATTTTCTCGCCGGCAAGACGGACAATGCACTGCCTAACCTCTACCTTCGCAGCGGACACTGGACGCTTTCAGTTGAAGACGGCCGCACCTGTTGCCTTCAGGACGGCTCCAGGTGGGGCAGACGGATAGCGTCCGGGATTTCAGGATTTATGGGGAAGGTCGCAGGCGGCACGTATCATGAATTTCTCGATACCATCGAAGCCTACCATTATTTCCCGATGGCCATTCTCAGGAACCTGGAACTTTCGGAAGGGACAATACGCGTAAATATCAAGCCGATGGCCGGTAACATCGACAGAGCAGGCGGCATAGCCTTCGGCGTCAGGGACGTCGACAACTACTTCGTTTTAAGGACCAATGCACTTGAGGGCAATATCATTCTTTTCGAATATATTAACGGAAGAAGAATCGAGAAGCGTATCGTAAGAAAGAAGATCGAGACCGGAAAATGGCATAACCTCCGCGTCGATATTTCAGGGCATGACATAAAAGGCTATCTAAATGGAGAGTTGCTGATGAAGCATGACGCAGGGAGATCGTTGAAAGGGTATATCGGTCTCTGGACCAAAGCGGATTCCGTTACGTGCTTCGATAATTTGACCATCGAATCAGATGGCCGCCGCGAAGTTATCGGGTTTTAACTCCGGGATAAACTTACCAGCTCTAGGCTGCTCATGCGAACCTTGGTATAATTGCGTAATGAGAGTTACAGATATGACAGCTAAAGATACCTATGAGGTGATAATCATCGGAGGAGGACCTGCCGGGCTTACGGCAGGACTCTATTGCAAGAGGGCCGCAATGAAAACGGTCCTGTTCGAAAAGGGATTGATCGGCGGCCAGATAGCCATTTCGAAAGATGTGGAGAACTATCCCGGCATGGAGGGCATAACCGGTTTCGATCTGGCTGAAAAACTGCTTCATCAGACCCAGACCTTCAACCTGCCTATCGTCCAGCAAACAGTTTCAGAAATAATCGTCGGCCCTGACCTTCACTCAGTCAGGCTCGACAATGGCGACCTGCTAAACAGTGTTGCCCTTATCCTGGCTGCGGGCGGCTCGGTGCGAAAACTGGGAATCCCCGGCGAAGCTGAATATCTCGGGACCGGCGTTTCCTATTGCGCGACCTGCGACGGCTTCTTTTTCAGGGACAAAACCGTCGTCGTTATCGGCGGCGGGGACACAGCAGTTGAAGAGGCCCTCTATCTGGCACGACTGACGCGCAAGGTGCGCCTTATTCACAGAGGCAATGCCCTGCGGGCAAGCAAAATACTTCAGGATCGCCTGATGAGCGAGCCCAGGATCGAAATAATCTGGGATACAGTCATCTCCGAAATCAAGGGAAGCGGAAGCGCCGTGAATGCCGTCTCCTTCGAAAATACCAGGACCGGGGAAAGGGGAGAATTGCCGACGGAAGGAGTGTTCATCTTCATAGGGTATTCTCCGAACAATCAATTGATACCGGCAGCAGTCAGAATGGACGATCGCGGCTTTATAATTACCGATGAAAAATGTGAGACGAATGTGCCGGGTATTTTTGCGGTCGGAGATTTGAGACATAAGTTCGCCAACCAGATCGTAGTCGCAGCAGCTGACGGCTGCGTGGCTGCGCTGGCATCCGCTCACTATGTGGAGTTGCATAAAACCGGATAAAATCCCTTACACTTGTATATTCTATTCTTTCACCGGCAAGACATGTATTGCCTTGATGATAAGACGGACCTGATCGCCCTTTTTCATCTTCAAATCTTCAAGCGATTCAGTTGTCAGTACCGATGCCATTTCGACGGGCACTGTTACTTCAAACTTCACCAGCGACATGATATCGCCCTTCTTTACAGACTTGACCTTTGCCGTTATAGCATTCCTTGCTCCATACTTCATAGCAGCCTCCTTAAAAGCGGGATTTCATGTTATCATCATCACTAGTGTCCGACAGGTTTCATAACAAAATCAGTTGGTTGCCGTTATCATTCTCATTTTGATCCGGTACCATATCTGTAAGCAGTTGAAGCACTGGTGTTTTTTCGAACGGAGTCACGCTCAGGATTTGTAACATCGAATGCAAAGACAGATCAAGTTTCATACGCTTTTTGACAATGGCTACCAGCACGTACGTGGCTACGGCGATCCACACTTGTGTCTTGACGGCATTCTCCGAAGTGCCGAAGAAGCGCTTGATACGAAGGTGCTGCTTGATCCATTTGAAGAAGAGTTCCACCTGCCAGCGACTTTTGTAGAGGGCGCAGATGGTCAACGCTGGAAGCGTGGTGTTGTTGGTAAGAAACACCAAGCGCCTGCCTTCCGGGTCCGTGTAGCGTATACGTCTGAGCCGTTCGGGATAGGCTTGTTGAGAGTAGAAAACCACAAGCTCGACCAGTTGGTCGCACATCAGGCCGGTGCTTCGATCTACCGGATTGGAATAGACGCGACGGAACTTGGAGTTGGACTTGGCTCGGGTTACAAAGAAGCTGCCTGCTTGATGCAAGCGGTAGAGCCGCTCGAAGTCGAGATAGCCGCGGTCCATCACATAGAAAGCGCCTGGTTCTGGCACGAGCAAATCCAGAACGTTGACATCGTGCATCTTGCCGTCGCTGATATGGATGAAAGTTGGAATGGCGCCTCGCAAATCGAGAAGGGTATGCAGTTTCACCGCAGCCTTTGTTTTGCGAAACTCGGCCCAGGGAAACAACTTCAGACATAGATCGACTGTGGTGGAATCCAGCGCATAGACTGTTTCCGAAAGGTCGACGGCCAAAGGTTCGTTGGCATAAAGCCGTCGGGCAATGCGGATAAGCGCTTGCGCAAATTCGAAATAGATTCGCCAGTCTCGGGTTTCGTTGGCGTCGGCTATAGCACTGCGACTGACCTTGCCACGAATGCCCAAGTGATAGAGTTTCGCGGACTGGGAACGCAGGCAGGCCTCGATGTCCCGCAGACTCTCCCTGTAAGTCAGTTGGGCAAAAGCCATGCATAGAAACTGGTCCAAGCAGCTGAAGCTGCGTACGTTGAAGTCGCCGCAATGCTTCTCCACCGCGCGGCGAAAAGTATGCCATGGTGCAAATTCCATCACTTGGGCGAAGACGAGTTTGCCAGCGAACATGAGCACCTCCCGGATATGTCCGGAAAGCCTGACTGAAAACCGCTGTCTCGTTCAAGTCGTTAACACTCATAAAAGCCGTGGAAGTAGCGCCAATGTAAGGTTTCAAGGAAATAACCCCGAATTCTATCGGACACTAGTGGTAATTATTCATAAATAACTGTTGACCTTTTCCTGCTTCTATGTCAGAATTATGACATGGGTAACGATGAGCCGTCAGTCCATCCCAAGGTCCCGCCGATAGTCGGCGCTTCTCCGTCCATCAAGCGTATTTATAATTTGATTTCAAAAGTTTCTCAGTCGAACAGCACTGTTCTGGTACTTGGCGAAAGCGGCACCGGCAAGGAGCTGGTTGCCAAGACGATCCATTACAGCAGTAAGAGAGCGGCTAAAAACTTTATCCCTGTCAATTGCGGCGCAATCCCTGCGGAACTCCTCGAATCCGAGCTATTCGGGCATGAAAAGGGCGCATTTACCGGCGCCATAGCATCCCGCACCGGACGTTTCGAGCTCGCCGACGGCGGCACGGTATTCCTTGACGAAATCGGCGAGATGTCACCGATGCTGCAGGTAAAGCTCCTAAGGGTCCTCCAGGAAAGGTCTTTTGAGCGGATAGGGGGGAGCAAGACCGTAAATGTCGATGTGCGGGTTATCTCGGCAACAAACCAGAACCTTGAAGAGGCAGTAAAGACGGGTAGATTCAGGGAAGACCTCTATTACCGTATAAATGTCATCCCGATAGAGATTCCGCCATTGCGGGAACGGACCGAAGACCTGCCGCTCCTGTGCGATTTTTTCATGGAAAAGCACGCCATGCGTTTCGAGCGCGCTCCGTTGAAAATTTCGGGTGAGGCGCTTCGGGCGTTTATGGATTATGGATGGCCTGGTAACGTGAGGGAACTCGAAAATACGCTCGAAAGGCTGCTGGTGCTCAAAGATGACGATGTTGTCACGCCTTACGACCTTTCGGAAAAAATGACAGGCAAAAAACTTCCGGCGCTTCCTGAGATCGACGACCCTAGCGATGATCCGGATGTCAATCCCTTCGTCCAGGGGATCGATCTCAATTCAGCGCTTGTCGAATACGAAAAGAGGCTTTTGCTTCACGCCCTTCAGATCCACGGGAGAGTGAAAAGCCAGGCTGCGAAGTATCTGAATATTAACAGGACTACCCTTATCGAAAAGATGAAGAGACTTGGCCTTTAATCCGGACTATCATGGGTTGTCCTGAGATGGCCGGGGATGTTCTACCGTCTCAGTCATAAAATTGACTAAATTATATTTACCAAGATGCCGGAAGGCCGCCTTATTATGAAAAACATCGATAAAACAGGGCGATACGATTGATGGCATATTTTTTTCAACATATATTTGGAAAAGGCATGCCTCATGGAGGGCCTGTGTGAAAAAGGGGACCGCAGTCGTTCTTTATTTATTGATGCTCCTTTTCTCTACCGCTGAGCTCGCTTCAGCTGCCGAGGATGTTTTTGCTCCGGCGGACGCCGCAATGACCGCAAAGCAGTACCTCCAGGCCAGGGACCTCTATCGTCAGGTTTTTGTCGCTTCCAGGGAAGGCCCTGATGCCGCCAGGGCGCTGCTTGGGATCGCAAAGGCCGATTATCATCTCAAAAATTATTATGAATCCGACATAAACCTGAAGCGTTTCTTTAAATCATTCAAAAACACGGCCCGCGCCGACGAAGCCCATCTTATATGGGGACTTGACCTTATGAACATTCACAAATATAAAGAAGCTGAAGAGCAGCTGGATCTTGTGAAAGGTGAATTTCAGGAGAAGGCGATTATCGCAAAAGCAGAACTTGCGTTTATCCAGGGGGAGGCCGACAAGGCTGAAAAACTGCTCGCTAAGGTAGACCGCAAGGCTTATGAAAGCGACAACCGCGTCCTTTATATCAGGGCCATGATCCTGAGCTCGCAGGGAAAGCACGAGCAGGCGATCCAGACGATAAACAAAATCCAGGACCAGGCGCTGAAGGCGGAGAACATCGCTGTGAGCAAGGCTATCATTTATTATAATGCCCGCAAATATATCGATGCCAAGGACATGCTGACGGCCATCATAAATGCTCCGTCATCGAGGCTTGAGGCCATTCAGGCCAAGAGAACCCTGTTCCAGATTTACGATGCGGAAAACAACCAGGATGCGGCGCTTAAGCTGGCGATCGATATACTGAGTTATGATCCGACCGATGATCTGAGGCTGAAAGCTGTTTCTCTCTTCGAAAAAAAGGGAGATCCCGATTCGGCTTTCCGTTATTTGACATATCTCAAGAACAAGAAGATCTTATCAGACGAACTCGAAAAAAGGCTGAAGAAACTGCAGGATGAAAAGAACCCGAAGGCCGACGAATATTTGCTGAAATATTTCATCTATCTAAGCATCGACAATCCTTATGTTATAGAGGCGGCAAAATATATGGATGAGAAAGGACACAATGAACAGGCCAGGCGGCTGCTCCAGAAGGCGGCAAGAGGCAGGAACGGCGCGGAGGCTTCGATGGTCCTTGCACGGATGCTGATGAAGGAAAAGAAGTTTTCTGAAGCGAAAAGATTGCTTACCCCTATAACAACTGATGCGAATTATTCCGGACAGGCTTCGCTCCTTTTATACGAAATACTCGAAAAGGAAGGGAATGTCTCCGCAGCAGCGGAGTACCGGGCACGCGCCATAAGGGTCCTGGAGGTCCAGAAAGACTATTCAAGTGTCGGAGACCTCTACGTGAGGTCCGGCAACAATACGGAGGCCTTAAAGAATTATATGAGGGCTGCCAATAAGGGCGACGCCATTTCGATGTTGAAGGCGGCGGATTTGTATTATCTTTCCGGCAAGCATGACACTGCAAAGGTATATTATAAGAAGGCGATCGACAGCGGCATTAAAGACCCTAAAAGTCTTCAGTGGGCTGACTATCAATATGGGAAACTCGCAAAAAGCGACGAGTACCTGAAAAAGGCCGAGGACGGCGGCGGTGCAGTCTCAGAGGCGGCCGGCTTGTTGCGATCTGGAAAATGACAGCGGACAAATCGGACCATATGGAGCAGCCAAAAGAACAAAATGA
This sequence comes from Dissulfurispiraceae bacterium, assembly GCA_041477935.1. Classification (GTDB taxonomy): domain Bacteria; phylum Nitrospirota; class Thermodesulfovibrionia; order Thermodesulfovibrionales; family Dissulfurispiraceae; genus Fen-1308. The sequence continues at coordinate 15,576 of JBGOVD010000001.1, forward strand.
CCAGGACATAGGGCTTTTAACCAGGGCGATCGAGAGCATCAATTCGGTTTCATCCACGCTGATGCAGTATTACCAAACCCTTGAAGACAGGGTCAAGGTGCTCACGGACGAGGTGGACCAGAAGAAACAGCTGCTCGACAGCATTCTGGACAGCATCGATGTCGGGGTTGTTTTTTTCGATAAGGACGGCGTCATCAGGCTGATTAACAAGGCGTCCGAAGGCTTACTCGGCGTCGATTCTGGTACAATAGTGGGAGGAACGTCCCTTCATGCCGAGATAAACGAAGATATGGTAGTCCCTGAGGAGGGAAAGCCTTTTCATGCGCTGATTTCGAGCTCTGAAGTCAGCGGCGGCGCCGGCAGCACGATCGGGAAGGTGCTTATATTCAAGGATGTAACCAGGCTGAAGCGCCTCGAAGCTGAAAACGAAAGGAATCGGAGACTTTCTGCCATGGGTGAACTGGTCATGAAGATTGCGCACGAAATCCGCAACCCCCTCGGGAGCATCGAACTTTTTGCGAATCTTCTGGCCAATGATCTGAAGGGGACGGAACAGGTCGATTATGCCAGACGAATTTCCAATTCTGTGCGTACACTGGTCAGTACCCTGGACAATATGCTCAGATTTTCAGGCGAGATCAGGCCGAAGATGGAATACGGCTGCATCAACGATGTCGTGCGCGAGACGTGTGATGAATTCAGAGAGGTTCTGGCGGCAGGCGGTATCGAGATCGAACTTTCCGACGACGGCAGGTATTCTTTCCATCTGGACAAGAACCTTATGCGGCAGGCGCTGATCAACATGGTCCTGAATGCCGTGCAGGCCATGCACGACGGCGGGAAGATAACGGTGCGTATAGAGCGGGACCCGGATCAAAGGGAAAGGCCTTTCTATGTCCGGATAGCTATCCGGGACAACGGCGCCGGTATGGATGAGGAGACGAAGGCGCGGCTTTTCGAGCCTTTCTTTTCCACGAAGGACAGGGGCACGGGCCTCGGGATGTCGATAACCCTGGGCATCGTCGCCGCCCATAAGGGAAGCATAGATGTGGACAGTTTTCCGGGCAGGGGCAGCGAATTTATCATTTCGCTGCCGACCGAAAAAAGAACTGACAAGAGGGTACAATGAAATCGGTTTTGATAGTTGATGACGAAATTGACATGGCGACAGCTCTGAAGGAGACGATGAAACGCTTCGGATTCAGTCCTACGGTCTACAATAATCCTGTCGATGCCCTCTCTAAAGAAAATATCGCGGACTACTCACTTGTAATTACAGACATGAAGATGCCGAAGATGAACGGCATAGAATTCCTCCAGGAGATACGAAAAAAGGGCCTCTTCATCCCGGTCATCGTCATTACCGGGTACGGCACGGTTGAGAGCGCGGTCGATGCCATGAAACTCGGGGCGACCGATTACATCATGAAACCTGTATCTTTCGATGCGCTGAAAAGGACCGTGGACAGGATACTCCCGGCAGACAACAGCGATCTGGTAGCCGAGTCTTCAGTCATGAAAAAACTCATGTCGATCATCCGGGAGGTTGCGAAGAGCGATATTACGGTCCTGCTTGCCGGCGAAAGCGGCACCGGCAAAGAGATCATCGCAAAGACGATACATAAATACAGCAACAGGAATATCAAGCCCTTTGTAGCGGTCAATTGCGCCGCGATTTCGGAGAACCTTCTCGAATCCGAGCTTTTCGGTCATGAAAGAGGCTCTTTTACCGGTGCAGTCGAAAGGAGGCTTGGAAAATTCGAGCTTGCAAACGGAGGAACACTCCTGCTTGACGAAATCAGCGAAATGGCCTTCTCTCTCCAGGCCAAGCTCCTCAGGGCCATACAGGAGCGCGAGATCGACCGGATCGGCGGCAAGACACCGGTCAAGCTCGATGTCAGGATAATAGCTACTACCAATAAGGACCTGATGACAGAGGTCAAGAAGGGGACCTTCAGGGAGGACCTCTATTACCGGCTGAATGTCTTCCCGGTTAGAATCCCGCCGCTGCGGGAACGTCCGGAAGATATACTTCCGCTGGCGGAATTTTTTCTCCAGCGGCTTTCCCAAAAGATGGGAAAAATTTTCTCTATTTCAGGGGAATTGAGAAATTATCTGCTGAATAACGCATGGGCGGGCAATGTCAGGGAGCTCGAAAATTTCATGTACAGGACCGCCGTAATATCCGGGACCGACAACCTGATGCCTCCTGTCGACAGCATTCCTTCTGCGTCAGGGACTGAGCAGGCGCCTTATGCGGCCAAGGTGGGCCGCATGAAGGACGTCGAAAGGGACCTGATCATCAAGACCCTCAGGGAGACCGGCAACAACAGGACAAAGGCTGCCGATGTGCTCGGTGTGAGTGTAAGGACGATCAGGAACAAATTAAAGGATTACAACATAACGGCCGATGAGATTAAAGGGACGTAATCGGAGCGTCAGGTATATAAATTGCATGTAATAAGAAGGGAAAAGCTTATTCCCCGACCCTTTTTCTTTATGGAGGAGATGTATGCCGGACAATACGTTTAAGATGCTCGAAAATATCATGGATGTGGCCTCATTCAGGCAGAAGATATTGACTTCAAACATAGCTAATGCGGATACGCCGGGATACAGGGCCAGGGACATATCCTTTCAATCCGAACTGGACAAGGCTGTTAGCGGGCCGAAGGGGAATTACGCTGTTTTCGAAACGGTCCCCACGATGATAACCCGTGATGGTAATACAGTCAGCATAGACAGCGAAATGACTAAAGTGGCTGAAAACCATCTGCTTTACAATAGCGCAGCCCAGATATTGGCTATGAAATTCAGGATGATGAAGGATGTGGCTAAAGGAGGCGCTCAATAATGAATGAAATGTTTTTACCCATGCAGGTCAGCTCAACGGCGCTTGAGGCGCAGAAGATCAGGCTGAATGTCATTGCCTCGAACATTGCAAATGCCTCTTCAACTAAGACCCCGGAAGGTGGCCCGTACCGGCGCAAGGATGTCCTTTTCAAGACGGTCATGTTTGGAGAAACAGGAGCAGGCGTCGAAGTCCCTCAGGTTATCGAGGACCAGGCGCCCTTCAGGACGGTATTCGATCCGAATCATCCTGATGCGGACAAAAAAGGCTTCGTTTCGTACCCGAATATCAATGTTCTGACGGAAATGGTCAATTTAATGACGGCCCAGAGGTCCTACGAGGCTAATCTGACTATGATTACATCTTACAAAGACATGTATATGAGGACGCTGGATATCCTTAAGGTATAAATACCCCTCTCGCTCCTCCTATTATTCAGGGAGGATTGGTGGGGTAAAAGGAGGCACTATGAACGAAATTAAAATAATAGGAGAGATCAGCCAAAAGATTGCCGAGCCCCAGCAGGCAGGCAAAAAGCCGGGTGTTTCCTTCGAAGACGCTATAAAGGACGCACTGAAGGATGTTTCTCAAATCCAGAATGATGCCGAGAAGGCCATCCAGGGCTTTGCAAATGGTGAGGTAAAGGATATCCAGACGGTTGTGGTAGCCATGGAAAAGGCCGACCTTTCGCTGCAGACTCTTCTGTCGGTAAGAAACCGGCTCATCAGCGCTTATCAGCAGATTTCAAACATGCAGGTATAAAGGCATATAACCTGAAACGAAGGGGATAGAATGGCACTGAAAGACGTCGTTGATCGATTCATAGCGTGGCCTTTGAAGAATAAGCTGGCACTCTTGTCGGTCATAGCCCTTTGTATCGCGATAGTTGCTGGGATGATGATGTGGAGCCAGAAGGTCGACTTTCAGGTCCTGTACAGCAATCTTACACAGGAAGACGCGGGACAGGCAATCGCTAAGCTGAAGGAGATGAAAGTCCCTTACAAGGTTGACGGGAATTCGATTTCCGTTCCGTCCGATAAAGTCTATGAACTCAGGCTCGAACTTGCCTCCCAGGGAATTCCGCAGGGAGGGGGCATAGGCTATGAGATTTTCGATAAGAACCAATTCGGCGTTACCGAATTTGTCCAGAGACTCAACTATGTAAGGGCGCTTCAGGGCGAACTTGCCCGTACCATACGGACTCTCACAGAGGTGGACCAGGCCAGGGTGCATATCGCCGTTCCGGAAAAGACCATCTTTACGGATAAAGAAGACAAGCCAACTGCATCAGTAGTGCTTAAGCTGAAGGGCGGAAGGACGCTGAACCAGGGACAGATAGGCGGCATCGTTCACCTTGTTTCAAGCAGCGTCGAAGGTTTGCCGCCCGGCAATGTCTCGGTAATCGACAATATGGGCAATCTTCTGTCGAGGCCGGCTGACGGCGGCGATATGGTCGTAGACGCCAAGCAGCTGGAATACCAGAAGACGGTTGACCGCGAATATGAATCCAAGCTGCAGAGCATGCTCGAAGGCATCATAGGGAGAGGCAAGGCCATCGTAAGGGTTTCAACGAAGATAGATTTTTCGAAGGTGGAGCGGACTGAAGAGAAGTTCGACCCCGATACAATAGCGATCAAGAGCGAGCAGACAACCCAGGAAAAATCAGTGGGATCCACACAGGGCGGCGTGCCGGGAGTGGCATCGAACCAGCCCGGTCAGCAGCCCGCGCCTGCAGCCGGCGCGCCTTCCGCATCGCAGAAGCAGACTGCGAGCGCAAATTATGAAGTCAGCCGTGTCGTAAGCAAGATAATTGAGCCGAGGGGAATCGTCAAGAGCCTATCGGTGGCCGTGCTGGTCGACGGGACTTATGGCAAGGCCCAGGGCGCCCAGAAAGGCGCCTTTGTTGCCAGGAACGAGCAGGAGATGAAAAAATACGACGATATCGTCAAGGCTGCCATTGGTTTTGATAAAAACCGCGGCGATCAGGTCATTGTCGAAAATGTTCCTTTCGAGACACCGCTTGAAGAGATGGTGGCGGAGAAAACGGATTACCTCAGGCTCGCGCTTTCATTGCTGAAATATATTATTCCGATCGGTGTAATACTTCTGCTGTTCACGATGGTCATCAAGCCATTGCTCAAAACCCTCAACGCTCCCATGACCTACAGGATGCCGGAAGGCATGCCTTCCCCCGGAGCACCGGCAGGACCGGGAGGCTTTGCATATGCTCCACCGCCTGCTCCTGAGGACATCTCCAAGGAAAAGGCGCTCAGCATAGTCAACAGCAATCCGAAACAGGCCGCCAACGTCGTCAAGGAATGGCTGCAGGAATAGAGCCATGAGAAAGCTCTCGGGGGTCGAAAAGGCCGCAGCGTTTCTCTCGCTGATTGGTGAAGATGCTGCAACTCAGGTATTTAAGCACCTGGATCCTCTCGACCTGGCGCGTGTCATTCCCATGATGGCAAAGGTCAAGATACCTCAGGAACTTGCCGACACGGTCCTAGAGGACTTTTGTGTCAAGACCGGCAGTGTCATGCAGGGGGTCGATGAGGCGTATATCAAGGATGTCCTCGTAAAGGCTTTCGGCCCGGATAGTGCAAAAAAACTTTTCGAAAAGATTGAGAGCGGCGCCAGTGCTTTTGACGTGCTCAGGTGGCTCGATACCGGGGCCATTGCCAATATGCTCTCAAGGGAGCACCCCCAGACGATTGCAATCATACTGGCTCATCTGGAACCTACGCAGGCCGCTGAAGTCTTGGCGAAGCTTCCTGAAAACCTGAAGATCGACGTCTCTCTGAGGATCGCGAGCCTTGACCAGATCTCTCCCTCTATCCTCGTCGATCTGGAAGATGTCCTCCAGTCGCAGCTGCAAAGCTATACGAGGGGCAAGAAGATCGGTGGCATCAGGACGGTTTCCGAAATCCTGAACCAGATGGACAGGGCCTCCGAAGACCTTATTCTTAAAAATATCGAAGAGAAGGACCAGATACTTGCCGACGAGATAAGAAAGCTGATGTTCACCTTCGACGACCTCATCTCCATCGACGACAAGGGCATCCAGATGGTGCTCAAGGAGATCACCACCGACGACCTCTCGCTTGCGCTGAAGATGGCTGTCGACGAACTGAAGGCAAAGATTTTCAAGAATATGTCTCAGCGCGCTGTGCAGATACTCAAGGAAGAGATCGAGGCCAAAGGTGCGGTAAAGGTGTCCGATGTCGAAAAGGCCCAGATGAATATCGTAAGAGTTGCGAGAAGGCTGGAAGAGGAAGGCAAGATAGTGATCGGAGGAAAGGGTGGCGAAGAACTCATCGGCTGATAAGAAGAAGACTGATACGGCCGTGCTTTACGTGCCTGCCAGATTCGACCAGTTGAATGCCGAAACAGGCAGGATCAATGACGCTGAAAATAAGGCCGAAACGCTCAGGAAATCAGAAGCCGAGGGCTTCGACAAGGGGTACGCCGCAGGTATTGAGCAGGGGATCAGGGCCGGGCAGAAAGAGATCGCCGAAAGACTCAGTCGGCTTGATTCCGTCATCTCTGAATTGGACCATGTTAAGGAAAGGAAGATCCAGGAAATACTGCCCGAAATCGTCGATCTGTCCCTCGAAATCGCCAGGAAAATAGTACACAGGAAAATCGAACAGGACCGGGAGATTATAGTTACGGTCGTTCGCGAGGCGGTGAAAAAAATCGGCAGGGAAGAGAAGATGCTTATCAGGGTGAACCCGGCCGATTACGATACGATGATATCGAATCTCGAAGTGCTCAGGGAAGAGTCGAGGCTCAAGGACATTACCATCGAGCCGTCGGAATCCGTAACGCCTGGGGGCTGTTATATCGAGACCCCGACGGCGGAAGTGGATGCGAGAATCGAAGAGCAGATCAGGGAGCTGCGAGATGCAATCACCACAGCACTTGATAGCTAAGTGTAAAAACTTTGTCAGGGAAGCCGACCCGATAAAGGTATACGGTCGGGTCGATAAAGGGGTAGGCCTTGTTATCGAAGGCCTCGGCCCAAGGGCCAATATCGGGGACATCTGCCTCATACAGCCGAGCGAATGGGTAAAAGATGAATTCGTCGAGGCCGAGGTCATCGGATTCAAGGAAGACAAGATACTCCTGATGCCGCTGCAGGAAATGAGGGGAATCGGCCCGGGATCGAGGATCATCGCCCGGGGAAGACAGAGGTATGTCAGGGTGGGAGAGGAGATCCTCGGCCGCGTCATCGACGGGCTCGGTAATCCCATGGACGGCAAAGGGCATATCAACGGACAGTTGTATCCGATATACCAGGAGCCGATCAATCCGCTCCTTAGAAGGCGCATAACAGAGCCCCTCGATCTCGGAATCAGGGCCATAAATTCGCTGCTCACATGCGGCAAAGGTCAGAGGATAGGAATAATGGCCGGCAGCGGCGTCGGCAAGAGCGTGCTGCTCGGCATGATGGCCCGCAATACAGAGGCGGATGTAAATGTAATAGCCCTGATAGGCGAGCGCGGCAGGGAAGTCAGGGAGTTCATCGAAAAAGACCTCGGCGAAGAAGGTTTGAAGCGGTCTGTTCTCGTAGTCGCCACTTCGGATACGTCTCCGCTTGCACGTCTAAGAGGAGCATTTCTGGCTATTGCAGTGGCTGAGTATTTCAGGTCTATCGGCAAGGACGTGCTTTTCATGATGGACTCGCTTACGAGGTTCGCCATGGCCCAGAGGGAGATCGGCCTGGCGGCAGGTGAACCGCCTACCACCAAGGGATATCCCCCATCGGCTTTCAATCTCCTGCCCAAACTTCTGGAAAGGGCCGGGAACAGTGATGGAGAGGGGACGATAACGGGGCTCTTCACGGTCCTCGTCGAAAGCGATGACATGAACGATCCCATAGCCGACGCGGCGCGTGCTATTCTGGACGGGCATATCGTTCTTTCAAGGGAGCTTGCGAACCATAACCATTATCCTGCGATTGATGTCCTGCAGAGCGTCAGCAGGTTGATGAAGGACATTGTCGGCGACGACCAGCGTCTTTATGTCGAGAAGGTGCTTGATGTCATGGCCACTTATAAGCGTTACGAGGATGTTATTACCATAGGAGCATACAAAGAAGGTACGAACCCAAAGCTCGATTTCGCCATCGGGATGATGGAGAAGGTCAGGCCATTCCTGAAACAGCGCATTGCTGAAAAGGTCACATTCGGTGAAGGGCTGGCTCAGCTTCGCACCATATTTGGAGAGACTGCATGAAGACTCCGCTCGAGAGCCTGCTTTCCCTCAAGAGATGGGAGGAGGACGAAGCGAAAAACCTGTTTGCGATTGCCAGGAAAGACGTCGACGAACAGGAGAAACGCCTTGCCCACCTCGAAGATAATTTCGGGGTGCTGCGCGAAAAGATGCAGTATCCTGAAAAGGGCGCTGTGACGATCGACGAGATTCAAAAGATGAATGAACACATGGACCATTTGTTCGGTCTTCTCCAGAGCCAGAAGGCGTCCGTGGACGCAAGCAGGAAAAGACTGGATGAAGCCATGAAAATCATGGCCGAGGCTGCAAAGGAGCGCAAGACTTACGAAAAGGTCGATGAACGGCACAAAGAAGCCGAGCGCGGCGAACTGAAGAAAAAAGAACAGAGAGGGATGGATGAGCATGCTGTCATGCGTCACAAGAAACATTATGGCGAATAAAAGAGAGGGAATTCTTCTGCATATGGCGTTCGGAGCTCTCCTTGCCCTTATGCTATCGATACCGATGTTTCCGTGTGTCGCAACTGCGCAGGAAAAGAAGCCGGAGGCCAAGGCGGCCACTTCACTTGAGGAAGAAAGGCTCAAGATCCTCAGGGCCGACCTGCAGGTCCAGATAGAGCAGTTAAAGAAGTTGAAACAGGAACTTGAAGTGATGCAGAAGGGACTCGAGGGCAAAAGGCAGGAACAGCTCACCAAGGTTGTAAAAATATACGAGGCCATGGCAGCTGAAGAGGCTGCGAAGGCCCTCGAAAAGCTCGATGACGACACCGCAGTACAGATTCTATCTTCACTGAAGGCCCGCTCCGCCGGAAAGATCATGGGACAGCTCGATCCCGTCAAGGCAGCAGCGCTCTCCAAGAAAGTACTTGCCCGCGGCAAGGGCCTGTAGGAAGAATCTTCCCCGTAGCCGGAAAAAAATTCCTCTATTTTTCTGCGACGTTCAATGCTATTTCCCTGTCTACAGTATGTTTCAGGCCTTGCCGTCTTCCTGGCACGACTATTGCTTTTATCCCTCCAGAACAAAGGAGGGCATTGCATGATTCAAGGTCTGATACCTGTTGCACCGTCGGCGCCGGAAGTCGCGACTGCCCAGGCAGCTCCGGCTGTGCCGGAAAAAAGCTTCAGCTCTGTCCTCAAGACATCGGTGCAGAATACCGTTAAGCCTGACGACAGCCGGAAGATGGTATCTTCTGAAGATAATATAAGGAAAGACGTTGCAGATTCTGCCAAAGCTTCGTCTGCAAAGGGCGCCGGAAGCCGTCGGGACTCAGATATGGTGAAGGATACGCCGGACGCTAAAGAGACGAAAGAGTCACAGCCGGTGCAGGACCCGAATGAAATCCTGCGGCAGCTTGTGCTCCAGATGACCGCAATCTCCCAACAGATCGTCAATCAACCCGTACTTAAAGATGTCTCAGCAGCTGCGGCTGCCTTGGCATCACAGGGTGCAGAAGCGGCACAGGCAGCTCAATCAGCGCAGGTCGCTCTGATGCCGGCAATTACCGCAATGTCTTCTTCGGCGAAAGAGACCGCGCAGTCGTCACCGGGGTCCGTAACAGCGGCCCAGGGCGGCGTCGCCGATAAAATCGATTTCAAGCTGCCTGATAAGATCTCTGCTAATTCGAAAGACGCGCTTTTGAGTGCTCTTAAGGGGTCTTCGCAGGATAATCTCACAAATGCCATACCGCCGACTGCCGATTCTGCAAAGACCGAGGCGGAGTTGCAATCCTTCAGTCAAACCGGTAGAAATGCGGCTTCCCTGTCGAAGTCGGCAGGACCATCCGACGACTCTATTTCGCAGTTCAAGATCGAGAGCAGCTCAGTTCCCGCAGCAGGCCGGACTTCAGGTGACAAGAACAATTCCAGGGAAGCATCCGGTCTATATGCTCAAACCATTCAGGGGCAGACGACTTCAGGTCATGAGCAATCCCCCATCCAGGAAACCGTTCCAGTTAACAGGATGACTTCACTGGATGCGGTCATTTCAAAGGCCGTCGACTCCGGACAGAGAAACCTGGTAATCAGGATAGATCCGCCTGACCTTGGGAGCATGCACATAAGACTAAGTCTCGACAACGGTGTCCTGAAGGCGGATGTCAGGGTGGATTCAAGCTCTATAAAGGACTCTTTCAATCTCGCATTGCCGCAGATAAAGACATCACTCGAAAATGCGGGGATCAAGGTCAGCGATTTTCATGTTGATGTCAGGGAAGATCAGTACAGGAACGGACAGGAACGTAACAACCAGGGACAACAGCAAAAGCAAGACAGGGGATCGAAGAACGGTTTCTCTGACTTCTTTGCATAGAAACAGGAGGTAGAAAGAATGAGCACAGCGGCCGTAAATAACAGCGCTTTGAGTTCTCTTTTAGGTGCAAACAACCAGACGACTGCAAGTTCAAGTGCAAAAAAGACCGGCGGGTTGGGAGAGAGCGATTTCCTTAATCTTCTTATTACGCAGCTAAAAAACCAGGACCCGTTGAACCCGGTGAAGGACACCGATTTTATTGCTCAATTGGCCAACTTCAGCAATCTGCAGCAGACGACCAGCATTAATGCAAACATGAGTAATATGCTCGCGCAGCAAAACTATACTAATGCGGCAAGTATGATCGGCAAACAGGTAACCACTTCCGACAGCAAGTCCGGCGTGGTAAGCAAGGTAAGTCTGGATCAAGGGCAGATTTCCTTATATGTAGGCACTAACAAGTATTCGCTGAGCGATATCACTTCCGTCAGTAATGCGACGGCTTAAGGAGGAAGGTCATGTCTATTCTATCATCCATTTTCACAGGTGTCAGCGGACTTAATTCGAACGGGCAGGCATTGTCCGTAATCGGCGACAACATCGCCAATGTCAATACCGTCGGCTTCAAGGGCAGCCGTATGGCCTTCGGAGACATTCTTAGCCAGTCGCTCACGGGGCTCTCGGGTTCCTCCCAGGTCGGCCGTGGCGTCGCGGTAAACGGGGTAACGGCTATGTTCACACAGGGTTCGTTCCAGAATACTTCGAGCGGACTCGATATTGCCGTCGACGGCGAAGGGTTCTTCATGGTCGACAACAATGGTGCTACTAACTATACAAGGGCGGGGAATTTCCAGCTTGACCAGAGCGGTAATGTAGTAACCCCTTCAGGCGCGATCCTCCAGGGGTATCTGGCGGATGCTACAGGTAACATTACAGGCCAGATCGGCAATGTTCAACTCCTTGCAAATGCCAACCTGCCGCAGGCTACAAGCACGGCTAATCTGGCCGTCAACCTTGACTCCGGAGCCGCTGTTCCGGGTGCTGCATGGGTTTCCCCTGTTGGATCGGCCACGGCGCCGGCCGCTAATACTTTCAATAATACTACGTCCGTGACGGCTTATGATTCACAGGGCAATGCGCATCAGGTCAATGTCTATTTCGCAAAAACAGGTTCTAATGCCTATACCGCTCATTATGTTTATCAGGATTCGGCCGGGCTTTACCAGGAGTCAGGGGCCGGG
>JBGOVD010000157.1:0-5435 GCA_041477935.1 Dissulfurispiraceae bacterium
CTTGTTCGTTTTATTACCGATCTGGCAGAGCAGTCTCTCCTGAAGTTAGAGGCGGAGAGGTCACTCCTAGCTGCCGAGGGAATGCGCTGCTTTCCAGAGAGTGTCGGGTAACACAATCAAAAAACAATAATCAAAAAACTTCTTGACAATCAGCTTTAAAAGGCTTATCCTTTAATCAGGATAAAAAAGGTCCTGATTATGGAAATCACACGTGAAACCGATTATGCAATAAGATGTGTCCTCTATCTTTCCAAGAAGCAGGACCAGCCTACCGTTGTCGACGAGATCGCGCAGGAGATGTCCATTCCCAAGAGTTTTCTCTCCAAGATCGTGCAAAAACTCAGCAGAGCCGATATCCTGGAATCATTCAGGGGCATTAAGGGAGGGTTTAAGCTTGCCCGAAAGCCCGCTGAAATAAGTCTTCTTGACGTTATCGACGCGATGCAGGGCTGCGTTGCCTCGAATAAATGCGCTATCGATAAGGCGCAATGCAATCTCAGTTGCGCTTGTATAGTACACCCCGTCTGGATAGAGTTAAGAAAACAGACGGAGGATTACTTGAGGAAGATCAGCTTCGAAAACTTAAGGCGTTAGTGTATGAACTCGTACCGGCATAGATGTTTCGGTTAATGGGTTTCTTTGAAACTCATGGGAAATTCTTGATTGGAGGCGAAAAATGGCTGATTATCAGTTTGATAATCAAACAGTGAAAGGTTTTATCGTCTCCTCTATCTTCTGGGGTGTGGTGGGCATCGTGATAGGGCTCTGGATTTCGATCCAGATGTGGAGCCCTTCATGGAATATTCCGCCATACTTCACCTTTGGAAGGTTGAGGGTAGTGCACACAAACGGGCTCGCATTCGGGCTCGGGATCGGCGCAATATTCGGTCTTACGTATTATATTGTGATGAGACTTACCAAGCGGCCCCTTCTATTTCCGAAGCTCGCCAGGTATCATCTCTACTTTTTCAATGTAGCTATTGCCCTCGCTGCACTGAGTCTTTTCCTGGGTATGAACACGTCCAATGAGTATGCCGAGCTGGAATGGCCGTTCGACATCGTCGTCGTTATATTGTGGGTCATCTTTGCGATTAATGTCTTTGGGACGATACTCAAGAGAAAAGAAGAACAGATGTATATCTCACTTTGGTATATTATCGCAACAGTCATCGCGGTGGCGGTCCTTTATATCGTCAATAATCTCGCGATCCCCGCAGGCCTGTTCAAGTCTTATCACCTGTTTGCGGGAGTAAACAGCGCCAATGTCGAATGGTGGTACGGGCACAACGCAGTCGGCTTCATCTTCACAACGCCGATACTCGCGATGTTCTATTACTTCCTCCCCAAATCTACGGGCATACCGATATTCAGCCACAGGCTATCGATCATAGCTTTCTGGTCTCTCGTGTTTGCTTACCTCTGGACGGGCGCTCATCATCTCGTCTACACGCCGCTTCCTGACTGGATTCAGACCCTCGGCATTGCCTTCACTATGTTCCTGATCGCGCCGTCGTGGGGCTCTGTGGTCAACGGCTATTACACGGTCGGGGCCGACTGGTCGAAGATGAGGACGAATTATCTCACGAAGTTCTTCATCCTCGGTATCACATTTTACGGGCTCCAAACCATACAGGGGCCGACCCAGGGCCTGAGGATCGTGAGCCAACTGATTCACTACACCGACTGGGTCCCTGGACACGTACACATGGGCACGATGGGATGGGTCACTATGACCATCGCTGCATCCATCTACTATGTGATACCGAAAATCTATGATACGGAAATCTACAGCATCAAGGTCGCGAACACACACTTCTGGCTCGTATTGATAGGCCAACTCATGTTCTCGATCACGATGTGGATCACCGGCATCCAGCAGGGTGCGCTCTGGAAGGCGGTCAATCCTGACGGCAGCCTCAAGTATACATTCATGGAAACGCTCGTCAAGAATTATCCCTTCTGGCAGATGAGGACCGTAGCCGGGCTTATCTTCACCGTTGGGATGCTTTTCTTTATCTATAACATCTACATGACGATCCGCAAGGGCAGCGCCCTGGCGGCATCAAGGGCATAAGGGGGGATAAAATGTCGAGTGAATTCCATAAAAAACTCCACAACAGTCCGATTCTGTTTGCCCTGCTCGCAACGGTTGCGATACTTGTCGGCACGATGGTGACGATGTTCTATCCCATGATGACCGAACAGATGCATCCGAAGCTTGAAAACCTGAAACCCTATACGGCCCTTCAACTCGCGGGAAGGGATATATACCAGAGGGAAGGCTGTAACAACTGCCATACCCAGACCGTAAGGCCTTTGAAGACCGAGGTGATGAGGTATGGAGAATACTCGAAGGCCGGGGAATTCACCTTCGATCATCCCTTTCTGTGGGGATCGAAAAGGACAGGTCCCGATGTGGCTAGGATAGGGGGCAAGTATCCGGATGCGTGGCATTACAGGCATTTCGATAATCCGCAGGCGTTCTTTGCAGAGTCCAACATGCCGAAATACGGTTGGATCAAGGACAATAAGCTCGATCCCTCCGATATCGAGTCACACATGCGTGCCCTGGATTTCCCTTATACTCCCAAGGAGATCGCCTCACTTAAAGACAAGACCGAGATGGATGCCCTCGTTGCATACATGCAGATAATAGGGGCTGCCGTTACCCAGAAACCTGCAGCAGCCAAACCGGCAGGAGAAAGGGAGCATATGGTCAATCCGCTGGCAGGAAACGCCAAGGCGATTGCCGAGGGCAAGGAGCTATATAAAAACAACTGCGCCTCATGTCACGGACCTGACGGCAAGGGCGACATCGGGCCAAGCCTCAATCTCGTCGACAATCTCTTCCTTTATGTTAAAGGCGATCTGCCGGATGATGCCTACTTCGAAGTCATCAGCAACGGCACGTCCGAGGGAGCGGTCATCGACGGCAGGAAGGCAAAGGGCGGCATGCCGGGTTACAGCGGCTCGATGGATAAGAACAAGATCTGGGCGCTGGTTGCGTACATAAGATCGATTCAGACTAAATAGGAGGCGGAAATGGCGGAAGATCTGGATGATTTAAGAGAATTTCAAGTCGAAGAAAGCGTCGATGCCTCAAGAAAAATCCCCAAGGGATGGCTGATACTTTTATGGGGCCTCATCATATGGGGTGTTTATTATGTAGCTGCATATACTCCGGCCTTCACAGGATGGACACAGGCCAAGGCCTATGAGGAGTCTATAAAGAAATAGCATGTCGGCGGGCACTCCGGTTCCTCCCGGACACTTCGGGAGGGCCGGAGGGGGCAGCCCCGGCAAGCCATAGATATACAGGATGCCGGCATGGGTTCGGCACAGAAATCATATAAGGAGTTGAGCAGGTATGAGTTCTCAAGCGCTGGCATATTTTATATTCGGTCTCACCTTGGTTCTACTTTTCGGCATAATTATCGGCTTCTATTATTCGAAGAACAAAAAGAGGCAAAAGAAAGTAGAAGATGCGAAATTCAAGATGATGGATGATGACTAAAGGGGTCCAACCCTGGAGAAGATTGATCGAGATACTCCAGGCAGTACTATTAATAGGTCTTCCTTTCCTTAAAATAGGCGGACAGAGTGCCCTGAGATTCGATGTCCCTTCCCTGCAGCTGCATTTCTTCGGCGTCAGCCTCTGGATGGAAGAATTCTTTATCGTACTTATCGGAATCATATTCCTCACCTTTCTCATCGTTCTGGTCACTGTCCTTTTTGGAAGGGTCTGGTGCGGCTGGCTCTGTCCCCAGACGGTGCTGGTCGACTTCAGTCGCTTCATCGACAAGCTCGGCAATAAAGGCTCAGCATACAAGTCCGCCGCATACGCCGCCACATTCGGAATCAGCGCTCTGGTAGCTGCCGATCTGATCTGGTATTTCGTCTCTCCGTACGAATTCATCGGGAGACTTTTTTCGGGTGCGCTCGGAGGCGTACTATGGGGATTCTGGATAGTTCTTACCGCGATACTCTTTCTGAATTTCGCATTTCTTAGGCACAGGTTCTGCGCAACTGTATGCCCGTATTCGAAGGTGCAAAGCGTCCTGTTTGATCACAAGACACTCGTAATAGCCTTCGATGACGGAAGAAAAGAGGAGTGTATGAACTGCGCTGCCTGCGTCAAGACTTGTCCGGTGGGCATAGATATAAGGAATGGTCTGGATGCAGCGTGCATAAATTGCGCCGAATGCATCGACGCATGTGCAGGTATGATGGGACACAAGCAAAAGAAAAGCCTTATAAATTATTCCTTCGGCCTGCCCGGAGAGGTGGGGAAGATGCTGAGACAGAATGTAATGCTCATAGGATCGATTGTCCTGGCGTCTCTCGGTTTTCTCATATATCTTTCAATTGCGAGGGTGAGTGTCGACTTCACCGTCCTGCCGAATTCCGCCTTCGCTCCGAGGATCAGCGCCGACGGCACGGTCATTAATTCATATATACTGGCGCTCGAAAACAGGGGAAAGAATGACCTCGATTTGATTATCGGAGTTAAGGGCGATGATGAAATGATCAGGATTACTCCCGATCATGCTGCGTTGGCAAAGGGAGACAGCAGAAAGATCCCTGTTTATGTTTCAATCAAAGGTGCGGCGCATGACAGGAAATCTCATGGCATCAGCCTCTTACTCGAATCGCGAGGGGCCGCTAATTTGAAGATCAACAAGAAGGCCTATTTCAACATACCGGGGGCAGCTGAATGAGGACGATAATTATTGCCGTAGTGTTAATGGGCTTGGCTGCTGTGGCTGGTTCAATAATCGTCGGGAGCCGCAATTTTGACGGAGTTGTAGTCGACAAGCCTTATGAAACCGGTCTTGCCTGGGATAAGGTAAGACATGAGAACGCGGCGACCGGATGGCAGATAGATGTCGGGGAGTCCCGATTTGCGGAAGGAAACAGCGAACTGGTGCTCTCTGTACGAGATGCGGCAGGCCACGCGCTTAAAGATGCTGAAGTATCTATCACAATCAGCAGGCCGTCCACAAAGGAATACGACAGGACATATAAGGCTGTTCAGGCAGCGGAAGGTCGTTATAATGCGCCTGTCCTGTTTCCTCTGCATGGATATTGGGACCTTAAAATCAATATCCTCAAGGAAGGAAAGCACTCCGGCTTTGAAAAAAGAATCTTCGCGGAGAAGGGGACAATAAAAAAGATCGCTGACCTTGAGGTGACCCTCGATATCGATCCAAAGCCGGTAAAGGCGATGGAGGAGCTCCTTTTTTCTGTTTCAGTAAAGGGCGGCAGACTTGATGACATCCTGCTCCTTGATCTTGCAATGCCGGGGATGTACATGGGCGGTAATAAGGTAGTTCTCAAGAAAGCCGATGACGGCAGATACCACGGGAAAGGCATAATACCGCGGTGCCCCAGCGGAAGGCCGCTTTGGGCTGCCACGCTCGATATCCCCCGGAAAG
>JBGOVD010000288.1:0-3811 GCA_041477935.1 Dissulfurispiraceae bacterium
GCGCAACTTCTCAGACTGCCTGACTCTCTTCAGAGCTGAAGGGTTCTTCTTAGGTGCCGCTTTTCCTGCCAATGGTTTGTTCCTCCTGTAATCTAACGGATTGTGCTGGAAGATAAAAATAGCATATATGGTGCCATAAAATCAATATTTGTGCTACAATTTAAGGACTTTTCAGATGGATATGGCTGGTAATCCGGGGGTTGTTAAGTGAAATACAGGCAGCTCGATGTCACTAAAATCAAGACCTATTCGGTAAAGGACAGACTGAGCAAGGTCTCTGTCGATGCTTCGGCGACGCCTCACATCAAAGGCAGGAGTTTTGCGGATTTCGTCGGCGCGCTGCCCGGCTTCCTGGCCGCAGAGGACCTTAAGGCGGTTGCCGGTGCGGTTATCGCTGCCCGCAAGAACCAGAGGCCTGTAATCCTCGGCATGGGAGCGCATCCGATAAAGGTAGGGCTCTCATCCCTTATCATCGACCTGATGCAGAAGGGCGTCATCACCGCCTTTGCCTCCAACGGCGCCTCCATCATTCACGATTTCGAGATATCCTTCATGGGCCAGACCTCCGAAGATGTCGCCCGCGAATTATGCACCGGGACTTTCGGCATGGGTAAGGAGACAGGCCATATGGTCAACCTGGCGATCAAAGAGGGTGTTGCAAAAGGATTCGGTATCGGCCGCTCTATGGGGCAGTTCATAGACGCTTCGGACTTTCCAAACAGGGAGCGGAGCATATTCAGGGAGGCCTTCACGATGGATATCCCTGCCACGGTGCATGTTGCCGGAGGTTCCGCCATCATCCACATGCATCCGCAAGCGGACGGCGCAGCAATCGGGGAAGGGAGCCTCAGGGACTTCAGACTTCTTTCAGCAGTCGTTGCGGACCTCGAAGGTGGTGTCTTCATCAACCTGGGCTCAGCAGTCGTCCTGCCGGAGGTGTTCCTCAAGGCCCTCACCGTGGCAAGAAACCTCGGCAGCAAGGTGGAAGATTTCACGACCGTAAATATGGATTTTATCCAGCATTACCGTCCCAGGGAAAATGTGCTCAAGAGGCCGACGATGATGAAAGGCAGATGCTACGCCCTGACAGGTCATCACGAGATCATGTTCCCGCTGCTGGCGGCGATGATAATAGAGGGATTGCAATGAACGTAATCGTGAACGAAGAGATCTGCATTGGCTGCGGCAGATGCATGGAAATATGCCCCGCTGTCTTCTATCTTAACGAAGCGATGGGAAAGTCGGAAGTAATAGACCCCGACGGCTGCGACTTTGCAGGCTGCTGCGAGGCCGCTGAAGAAAACTGTCCCGTCGACGCTATTTCCTTGGAAGAGTAACACTATTTCCCTGGGGGGGGGAAGCGTGAAGACTTATGTCATCGAAGAAAAAAACGAATTCATCGCTATAACTCTCGATAAGCTGGCCGAAGGGCATGCGGTGCCTTTCGAAGTCTTTGCGGATGACGGCGAACTCAAGAAATCTCTCTTCGACAGGGGCTTTCTCTACAATGTCTTTGCGAAAGAGATGATATACCGGCAGGGGCTCACACGATTCTATATCAAAGCGGCGAACAATCTTAATTTCAACGATTACCTGAAGCATGCTGAGAAATTAAGCCGTATTGTGAAAGATGATAATGTCCTGTTCAGCGACTATTCCGAATACAAAAGAAAGCACGGATATATCGATAAAACCCTGATTTCGCCCCTTATACCCCTCAATTTCGAGCTGGGAGGCATGAGGTATCCTGTTTACGGCGGAATACCTCTAGTCGGCAATCCTCTATCTGTCGAGGCGATCGATGCCTTGCTGAAACTTGGAGCTGATGTGGTCATAAAGGGAGAAGATTCACCAAAGTACGAAAATTACCTGCATGAACTGCTGCATGCCGAGAAGGAATCGGGCACGGAACTGCGGTCGATCCATATAAACCAGGAACTGCTTCGCTGCCTCTTCAGCAAATTCCTTCATAATCTCAATGATGAGGCCCTTTTCAAAAGCCTGATGCAGGAGACGCTCAACATGGTGCATATGATCCGGCACTTTTCCGAGCATCCGATTTTTGAACTGAAGGACCTTTTCCAGATTCGCAATGTCGATTCATACGTCAGCGTGCATTCGGTGAATGTATGCATATTCTCCATCGCACTGGGGGTCAGGCTCGGGATGGATGAAAAATCGCTGTTCCGAATTGGAGCGGGCTCTCTGCTCCACGATGTCGGCAAGGTCCTGATATCATACGAGGTCATCAACAAACAGGGAGATCTTTCAATCGACGAATTCAAGCACTACTGCAGCCATGTCGTCGAAGGTTCAAATTTCATCGAGAAATTAAAAGATGTACCGAAGCATGTCTGCGAAATCATCCTGCAGCATCATGAACGCCTCGACGGCAGCGGCTATATGCAGAAACTCGTAGCAAAGGACATCGACATGTTCAGCCAGATAGTGACGGTTGCCGATTCCTACGAGGCATTGATGACCGGCACTCCCAAGAGAAAGAGCATGTCCCAGGAAAGGACAATGCAGATATTGCGGGACGATGCGGAGGAGAAGCACAATCTGAATAGCACGGCCTACCGGGCGCTTAACTCCATCCTGAAATAGCTGGACGCCCCAAGCCGCCTAGTTGCACGCAAAGAAAGTCACATAGGTCCCAATGCGGGAGATTCCGGCCCTTTTGATGTCAGTGTCAAGTATATTCTGATCGTGACCTGCCGAATGCTGCCAGGCTTCAAACTGTTCCTTTGGCGACCGATAGTTCCAGCCGACATTCTCCACACAGCTGTTGTGTCCCGATTTTTTAAACCTCTCCTCAAAGCGGTCATGGCTCAAGGTACCCCTTCGCTGCATGTCGGCACTGTGATTCTGCGCAAGCAATGTTAATTTTCCATCGAAAGAAAGCGGCTTGAGCCGTTTGGCCTCCCTGTAATGATTGATGTAGTTGAGAAGTTGTTTTATAAAGTGGGAGGAATCGTCCAGATGTGCAACCTTATCGAAGGCAAATGCAGGAGATGTGAGAATAAAAACGGATAATATTACCGCTGCAACGGTTTTCATAATTCATTGTGCCACAGAAAGAGCTTCAAGTTCGGTGACGTTCGTCACAGAAGCCTTATCGGCCATATTCATCTTTCGCGCAGGCGGGTTTGAATCCCGGAGGAAGATGCTGCCGGACCGCACACTTTATACTACTTTTGCAGGTGATTTACTTTGTCCCCTATATAGGATAGAATCTAATTAAGGAGACTTAAAGGTTAGTGCTGTCATCTAACGAAAAGGGGTGTGAACCATGGCTACTGTCGAAAGTCAATTTAAGTTTAATGCGGAAGCCGAAGCAAGATCACGGTCAAGACTGAAATGCAACCTGGCGACCGGGATATCTGTTCCCTGGGGGGACAAATGGGATTGTAAGATAGTCGATATGAGTGAACGGGGTTTCGGCATAATTACAAGCGCCAAACTCAGGAAGGGCGATATAGTGAATGTCGACAGCCCCACAGCTAAGGCCAAAGTAATCTGGATCAGGGACAACAGGGCAGGCCTGAGAGTTGGCGCTTAAAGCAGGTCTTCTATAACCAGAACATTGAGCGGAGAAGCACACATCACCGCCCCCGGCATAGACTTCGGACGGAGGGTGTGCGGGGTGTGGCCTGCCTTGAGAAGAATTGGTGCCGGTGGGGAGGGTCGAACTCCCACGTCCTTGCGGACACCGGATTTTGAGTCCGGCGCGTCTGCCAGTTCCACCACACCGGCTAATCGAGAAGATTAGTATATCATAATGCCACGGATGAAAAAAATATCCGGAACC
>JBGOVD010000198.1:0-4896 GCA_041477935.1 Dissulfurispiraceae bacterium
GGGCGAAAAAGAAAAAAGCTCGAAGCGGAATGCAATCGGTTCATAAATGCATGGAGGGACAGGAAAGACTACCTTGAAGACCCGGTGGTACTCAGGAAGGCCCTTGACGAATATGAACGGTTGATGCGCTTTTACGGAACAGACGGTGATGAAGGCTATTACTTCTGGCTCCGTACCCAGCAGGACCAGAATTCATCTGAGATCAAAGCTAAATTCAATAAGATAGAAGAGTTCGGAAGAAAAATCGAAAACGATATGCGCTTCTTCCAGATGCGCATCAGCAAGATATCCGGGCGCAGGCAAAAGATGTTTCTCGAACATTCCGATCTCGCAAAATACCGCCATTTTCTCGAAAGATCGTTTGAGGAGGCTAAATACCTGTTGAGCGAGGATGAAGAACGAATCCTCAGTCTCAAGGCTTCGACGTCTTACAGCAACTGGGTAAAAATGACCTCCTCCTTTATCGTCAGAGAAGAACGGGATGTGCTTGCCGATGACGGATCGAAGGTCCGAAAGACATTTTCCGAGATTCTGAGTCTCATGAACAGTAAGAAAAAGGACATCAGGGATTCAGCGGCGAAGGCCTTCAATGATATTCTTGCCGAACATGCCGATGTAGCAGAAAACGAAATTAATTCTATTTTGGCCAACAAAAAGATTGATGACGAACTCCGGGTCATGCCGAGACCCGACCTCTCGCGGCATATCAGCGATGATATGGAGAGCGCGGTTGTCGACTCCCTGATCGGGGCGGTAGCGGAAAGGTCCGACATTCCCGCGCGTTTCTATGAACTCAAGGCCAAACTCCTCAAGGTCAAAAAACTGAAGTATCACGAGAGGAACGTCGAGTATGGAATGGCCGGCAGGAAATTCGGCTTCGATGACGCCGTCGGTCTGGTCAGAAAGGTCTTTTCGGGGCTCGACAGCGAATTCGCCTGCATACTTGATTCTTTTTTGGAACGGGGGCAGTTCGACGTCTACCCGGCAAAGGGCAAGGCGAGCGGCGCTTTCTGCGCACATCATCTCATCTCGCATCCGACGTATATTCTGCTTAACCATACCGATACTCTCAACGACGTGCTGACAATCGCGCATGAACTCGGTCACGGAATCAACAATGAGCTTATCCGCAAGAAACAGCATGCTCTCTATTTCGGCACACCCCTTTCGACTGCGGAGGTGGCCAGCACCTTCATGGAAGACTTCGTGCTCCAGGAGATACTGCTGGAGGCTGACGACGAAATGCGGCTCGCACTCATGGTTATGAAGCTGAATGACGACGTCTCAACGATCTTCAGGCAGGTCGCCTGCTACCGCTTCGAACAGGAGCTCCACGCAGAGTTCAGGCAAAAAGGATACCTGTCGAACGAAGAGATTGGTGCAATATTTCGGAAATATATGGCGGCGTACATGGGCGAGTATGTCGAGCAGACTGCCGGTTCCGAAAACTGGTGGATCTACTGGGGGCATATCCGGACGTTCTTTTATGTCTATTCGTATGCGAGCGGCCTTCTCATCTCCAAGTCGCTTCAGAACTATGTCAAGAGAGATCCCGGCTTCATCGGCAAGGTGAAGACATTCTTATCTGCAGGCCTGTCCGATTCACCACGGAACATCTTCGGGAAGCTCGGCATCGACATTGGTGATGCCGGTTTCTGGGGAAGGGGGATCGAGGAAATCGAGACACTCCTTGATGAAACTATCGCGTTGGCGAAGAAGCTGAAGAAGATCAAGTGACGCACATCTTGAGAATCAGCATCAGCCGGCTAATTCTTGACGTTGGGAAAATCAAACGTCGTGCTGTCTGCGAGATCTCCTTTTGTTACCGTAACCTTCAGTTCCCAATGCCCGCGCATCGAGAGGGCAATAACTGACCGGTACAGGCCGTTCCCCTCTTCGATAGTGGCCGGTGGCCACATGGCGCCATGGCGGTGTTCAGGCATCCAGGGAACTACTTCGATCCGGGCATGTTCGACACCCTGTCCTTTATTATCGGTTACGCGCACAACTACTTCGTTTCTGCCGTTCTTGAGCAGTTCTCCTGTTGAGCTGAGTTTAATATTAAATGATCCTTTATCGGTAGTTTTAACAGCCTCATTAGTGCAACCGGCTAAGAGGACAAGACATGATATAGCGAACAGAATCAAAATTTTCACAGCTCTCACCGAATAACAATATAGCCGCATATTTTTTACCGGACCCCTATCTCTTTATTGCAGAGTCGAGCAGGCTCTCTATTTTTCTTGTAAAATCGGACGACCCGAAATCAGTCCGCCCGGCAGACCTTTCAGTGATATTGCCGTTACTGTCTATTACAACGGTTGATGGCAGGCCGATGATCCTGTATTGCTTAAGCAATGTGCCCCCGACTGTGTTCAGAAAAATAGGATAAGTCACGCGAGACCGTTTCAGAAGAGGCTCGACGGAATCACGCTTTCGGTCGGTAGCTATTCCGATCACTATCAAGCCTTTTCCCACGTACTTCTCGTAGAGGGCGTTCAGCGAGGGCAGCTCATCGACGCATTCGGGACACCAGCTTGCCCAGAAATTTATGACCACGACTTTGCCGCTATAATCGGAAAGACTGTGCTTAGCGCCCTGGATGTCGTTCAATGAGAAATCGGGCGCCCTTTCTTTTACCTGTGAGCCGACCCAGCGAGGTTGCGCAATAATCATGAGGACCATCGCAACGATGATCGAGACGCTGCATACGATAACTCGTTTCATATCAAAACACTCCTCACTATCATACTACTAACATATCGCCGGTCCGGCTATAGGTCGATTTGTTCGCAGCATCTGCTCTCGACTTTTTGCAGAGGCCCGCCGATTCAGTATGATATTTGACACGAGGCCGCTTTCCTCTTGACATCAGGGAGCCTGCGGATTATACTTTGAATATCCTATCGGAATAGTAGGAATAAGAATGAAACTCTCCAAAAGAACCAGGTATGGCTTCAGGCTCATGGTGGAACTGGCAAAAAGTTACGACAAGGGTCCCATATCGCTTAAGGAGATAGCAGAGAGGCAGAATATCTCTGCGAAGTATCTAGAACAGATTATCATGCATTTTAAAACGGTCGGCCCAGTTAAATCCGTTCGCGGCCCCAAGGGCGGATATGTTCTCTCATTGCCTCCTTCCAAGATAACTCTCAAGTCACTTTTCGAGATATTTGAAGGTTCTTCCGGAATTGTTGAATGTGTGCCGAATCCCTCCGAGTGTAAAAAGGCGGACTATTGTTTAAGCCGAAAACTCTGGGTAACATTAGAGAAGAATATCTCTGATACACTCAGTTCCTCTACGCTGGAGGATTTGATAGAGGGTGATCCTGCAGATCTGATGACCTTGAAATCCGTGCCACTCGGGTCTGCCAAGTCTATTAAACGTAGTCGCAAGTGTAATGACAAGGAGGTGAATCGGTGACATTACTTTCAGAAAGGACGGATCGTCGGCGGAGAAACAGCTAATCGAACATTTTACTGAAAGCAAGTCTGCGATGATCTCAAGTATTATGACCAATGGAAGGAGGATATGATGAAAAGGCTGATAATTATGATGTCGTTCTTGAGCATAGTTCTTATAGCCGGGTTTACGCTCTATGGTCCTGGAGGATACAGCTTGGCTGCAATGGATATGTCTGCGGATGATTGTTATTCCGGATCGAACCCGACCATTGAGTCTAAGGTTATTGAACCGTCCCAGAATCTCATCTTCAATGGCACCGCATATATAGCAGGTCATGGCGGGCATATAGCTATCATCGACATGCGGACCATGAAGCCGCCTACGGACATCGAGAAAGACAGGATCGTGCTCACAGAGGCGGGTTCTGAAATGGAAGGGAAGATTGCCGGCATGAGCTTCGAAACGGTGAAGAAGTCGGGCGGCACACACGGCCAGGCGCTCATCACTGAAAAGGGTAAAAAAGTCCTTGTTGCAGGAACACTGGGCGGAAACGTTTATAAAATCGATCTCGCGACAGGGAAAAAGCAAGGTCCCTTCAAGGTCGGTGAAAAGTTTTGCGGAGCAATAATCGGCCCGGATGGGAAACTCTACCTCGAAGATATGGCAGATGGAAATGTCTACATATGGGACACCGATAAACTGAAAACTGTAGACAAAATGCCTGTTGGTAAAGCGGTATGCGGCATACAATGGACCAAAAACGGCAAGAAGGCGTATATAACCGACATGCCGACAGGTACGGTGTATGTTTACGACTGGCAGACAAAGAAGAAGGTAAAAGAGATAACGAGTCCTGAGATGACATTCATACATCAGGCGAGGATTACCCCCGACGGCAAGTATCTCTGGGTGAGCGCCCCCAATGAATTCGATCCCGGATTGAAACCCGGCACACACGACAGCCAGATTATTGTCATCGACACTGCAAAGGATGAGATCATCAAGCGTATTATCCTGCCTGACGATATCAGAGCTCACGACTTTGCGTTTACGGCAGACGGTAAATATGCTTTAGTTTCGTCCAGGACATATGGCGATGACAGCGTAATGGCAGTGATGGACCTCAAGAATGCTAATATCGTACGAAAGGTCTCGGCTTGCGCAGCATGCCATAAGGCTTACGGTATAGAGGTTAAAATGGATAAAGGTTCTCCGCTTGTGTGCGGTATCGAAGTAGACTGGATTGCAAAGAAATAGGCGGACAATCTTTAATTGATATGTAAAGATCAGAAACATGGGAAGGAAGGCAGATTATATTTGTCTTCCTTCCCATATGATCCTGCCGGCGAATCGGCATCGAACATACCACTGAGGTCTTAACGCAAGATAATGTACCGATTGAACATAACAGCATTAGCCATCAAAAACCTGAGAAGAAAAATAATACGCTCGCTTCTGCTTTTCTTGTCCGTGACTGTGGTGACCGGCAC
>JBGOVD010000277.1:0-3874 GCA_041477935.1 Dissulfurispiraceae bacterium
ATGAGAATGCGCTTGGTCCGGTCCTTCTGAGGCTTATCGGCAACTGCCTCTGTTTCGGATGATTCTGACGTCTCCGGGCGCTTGCCTTTCCGCGGCCTCCGGCGACGGCGCCTGGACTTTCCTTTTTCAGTCGATGGCGCTTCTTCCTGGTCGCCTCCGGCAGCAGCTTCGGGCGAGACTACATCAATGGGCCCTTCGTCCGTGGAAGAAAGCGGGACTTGAGACGCTTCCTGGACAACCGCAACTGAAATCTCCGCGCCGGTAGAATTCTGCTGATGCTGTTCTGGCTGATCGCGCTTTACTTTGCGATACCTCGGTCTCCGCCGTCTGGTTTTTGCGCGCGGAACTGCATTCCCTTCCGAAGGTTCTTGAGCGGCCTTTGAAGGTTCAATCTCTGAACTGTCTGTTGATTCATTCTGTTCGACCATTTGATTATAAGTTCCACCTTTATAGTTTCATGTTACCGCTGCACCGTATTAAGCAGCGGGGATTCTTTATACAGTTTACATTGTACACTACCGCCATGCAAAAAAACTCCCGGCTGATGATTGCCGGCCTCTCCTCTTGTACGACAACGCTTAGAATGATATTCTGTGATAAAGTTTGTTCTAGTACAGCATAATGCATGCCTTACATAGGGCACGGAAAGATTGCACTGCTGCCCTGACTCATTTTGGGTCAGGTTGCTGAAAATGTCACAAAGGATAGGAACGCAAATGAGAAAGGTGCTCGTAGCAATCGACGGCTCGGACAATTCATTGAAAGCGGTTGATTATGTCAGCCAGCAGTTTTGTGGTGAAGATGTCCGGATAATACTCTTTCATGTCCTGCCGTTCATTCCCACTGAATTTTGGGATGACGGACATATACTCACCGAGGAAGAAAAGAAGGCAAGGAAAGATGTTGTCGACAAATGGCTCACCAACCAGCGGTCAAAGCTCGATCCTATTTTCAGCGCTGCCAAGAAGGTGCTGACTGCCATGGGGATAAATGAAGACCGGATAAGTACAAAATGGATAGCGGATGCGACCGATATCGCGGCCAGCATCCTTGAGGAAACCAGGACAGGCGACTACCAAACCCTCGTCATAGGCAGATGCGGTCATTGCAATATCAAAAACCGGATGGGTACCGTAACGGAAAAGCTTATAAGACAGGGCGCAGGCACAGCCTTGTGCATAGTCGAGTAGCGGGACTCTTGCAGTGGCAATTCATGAATTGCCACTACAAGAGTCCCACCAGCAATATCACATTCAGCAAAGATACGATTGCGGCGGTAGCCCAGAGCAGCAGCTTGTCCCTGAGCGAGTTGGCGAACTTCCCCATCACCTTTTGGGAGGATGTTAGATAGATCAGAGAGAAGATCGTAAAGGGCAGTTGAATGCTCAAAACTATCTGGCTCCAGATTATACCGCTAAAAGCATCCCTGACGAAAAAGAGAATGAGAAGCGCACCCACAAACGTAATGAGGATGCCGGTGCGCGAGTGGCTGTCCGCAGGATCATAAGGTTCCATAAAAATCCCGGCATAGATGCTTCCTCCCGCCATAGCCGCCGTAACCGACGATGAAAGCCCCGCAAAAACAAGCGCCAGGGCGAATACTGTCGCGGCCAAATCTCCGAGCAAGGGACGCAGTGTTGCCTGGGCCTGCGGCAATTCCGTAACAACAATGCCATTAGAATAAAAAACAGATGCAGCAACAATTATCATCGCACTGTTAATGGCCCAGCCGATTGTCATTGCTGTAAGCGTGTCCAGAAATTCGAACTTCAGCTGCCTCTTTATCATTTCATCGCCCTGGAGGTTCCACTGTCTGCTCTGTATGACCTCGGAATGAAGAAAGATGTTATGGGGCATTACCACGGCTCCCAGTACGCTCATAATAATAGGCATCGACCCTGCGGGGACTGAAGGGACCGCCCAAGCCCTGAGGGTCTCGTTCCATGATGCGTTAACCATGATCAATTCGAAAAGAAAGGCAATGCCGATCAGCGAGACAAAACCGATAATCCATCTTTCGAGTTTGCGATAACTGTTTGAAAGCACCATAAAGACTGCAAAGAGGGCTGAAAGAACAGACCCGGCGAGCAGAGGTATGCCGAAGAGCATCTGGAGTCCTATCGCCGCGCCAAGGATCTCTGCCATCGCAGTGGCAACGGAAGCCAGGACCGCACTGAACAGAAAAAATCTGCCGGTCGCTTTAGGCATGAACCGGGTCGAGGCTTCGGAGAGGCAGAGACCCGTGGCGATCCCGAGATGCGCGGCATTGTGCTGCAAAAGTATCAGCATGAGGGTGGATAACGTTACGATCCATAGAAGGCTGTACCCGTAAAGCGAGCCGGCCGCCATATTCGCGGCCCAATTGCCCGGATCAATAAAGCCTACAGTAACGAGAAACCCAGGACCTATGTATTTGAGAATATCGAGTCCCCCGAAAATGGGGGTGTGCCTGCTGGACCTTATGCCCATTCAATCAGTGACAGATTGGTTATTGATCTTCTCGCAAAAATCCATGTTGACGTCAACCATCTGCTGAAGCACGGTCTTGTGGTCAATATTGTATTCTTTTTGAAGTAAGGCAGCAATGTCTGAATACCGGCCGAAGACCTCTCCGAGGCTACCTGCGTTGTATTGATGAACAAAATTCTTGCACCGGATATGGGCGTCGTCGATGTCCAGGTAGTGAGTTCGAGACAGGGCATTGGAAACCTGAGCCGATATTTCATCTTTCAGTTCCTGCGTCTCTTCTCCATTTACGCGTCTCTCGAAAAGTTCTCCGACCGGGAGATTATCCAGATCGATGCACTGATTGAACTTGCCGCAGTTAATGCATGAAAACCTGAGCTCATATTTAAGCGTCTCCACCAGAGAGGCTTCAAGAATTCCCTTAAACGCCTCGTCCGCACGCGGGGCTGAAATATTCAGCATATCCGATACGAATGCGCCGCCCCTCTTAACCACCGCGTCCGGCGTTTCCTGCACTCTTTTTGATAGTTCGGCACCGACAATGCCGTTTGCAAGAATGACATAATAACGCAGTTCGGCAGGAAACAGGGCCAGCCTCCGCCTGAATTCCCGGTCGTTCAATTCGTTAAGAACTGCCAGAAGAGAAAAGGTTCTTTTACCTGACATTTGAGAATACCCCTCACCAATGAATGTAGTCGATAGTATAATCGATTTCAGATGGTGGGTTAAAGCCTATGCCGCAGAAGAACCGAAACCTGAACTAACATTAGAAGCCTGAATGCTTTTTATTCGCGCGCCAGCCTGATTTTCTTGATGTCCCTATTCAGCTGGACTGCGGACACGCTTAACTGACCGTCATTTCGAGGCAGTAAATTGACGTCCGTTCCCTTAAGTTTGAATGGGACGCCGTCCCTGATCGCTTCCTTGATTTGCTGACCATAATCGAAGAGCACGACTTTTTCGACACTCTCATACCGTTCGCCAACCCCGTGGCTGTACCCAAAGACAAAAGCGAAAGTAACGGAGAGAAACCATATTATGATAAAGCTTGTTTTCATGATGTCGCTCCTTTCCGAAAGCTTGACCGATCGGATATCTGCTTAAAGTTTAACCTTATCGGACCCGAAATCAAAGCTATTGCAATACACGCTGCGTCTATTCACAAGTTCGCAGTATTGAGATAACGATGGGAATTAACGAGATACTGAGCTAAGGGGCGCAGCGTTTATTGCCGCCGCCATCTTTAGCGAATCGTCAGGAAGCGTCTCACTGATTTTTCTTCAGGTCTTTAACTAATTGGCTTAGAAGCTTTAGCTGTTCCTGTTGAATTGAAATAAGTTCACTCCATTGCTTCTCTCTCAGTAAATCCATCTTCTCATGAAGCGTCATGATTTCAAGCTCCGACTTC
>JBGOVD010000085.1:0-7369 GCA_041477935.1 Dissulfurispiraceae bacterium
GAACTGGAAGCGCTCATAAATCAGCACAAGAATGATTATGTGCTGGTCGACGTCAGAGACGAGTCTGAATACAAGGAGGGCCATATCCCCACGGCCGTCAACATCCCCGCAGAAACTTTTGCGCTGAAATCCGAGGGCCTTCCTAAAGAGAAAAAGATTATCGTTTATTGCAATACAGGAAGCCGCAGCTATATGGCATACAGGAAACTGATCAAACTGGCCTATCCTGATATCTATCAGGCCCTGTTTGCTGAGTGGAGAGACGCCCATATGCCGGTCGAGAAATAATTCAGTCGGCAGGCTTTGAAAATAGTTGACGTTGTTTCGTTATAATTAAACAGTGGATGAAAGCGAAACAATATATCGGGGGAGCGACACAGAATGCCCGCCGATAAGAGATCTGAGGCCGGCGCTCAAGAGCCTGACGTCTGATATCTCCTCACGTTGCAATGAGTGCGGTCTATGCGGCAGTGATTGCGGCTTTCTTCAAAAGCATGGCTTGCCGAAGCAGCTGGCCGACTCATACGATCCATCTGATGCAAAGTGTCTCAATATGCCCTTCGAGTGCAGCCTGTGCGGGCTCTGCTCCGCGGTCTGCCCTCAAGGGCTCGATCCTGCTCTGATGTTCCTCGAAATGCGCCGTGAAGCAGTCGACAGAGGTGTAAACTTCGCAGGACATTCGGGTATTCTGAATTATGAGCGACGGGGGACATCCCGGCGATATTCTTATTATGCTCTTCCGGAAGGGTGCGATACCGTATTTTTCCCTGGGTGCGCGCTTCCGGGATCAAAACCGGACAAGGTCCTGGCACTCTTCGAACACATGAGAAAGGAGATCCCTTCACTCGGTCTCGTTTTGGACTGCTGCACGAAACCATCTCATGATCTGGGGCGGGAACGCTATTTCCGGAAGATGTTCGGGGAGTTGAGGGAGTACCTGATCCGACAAGGGGTTAAAACGGTCGTAGTCGCCTGCCCCAATTGCCATAAGGTTTTCAGAGCTTATGGCGCAGGGCTGCTGGTCAAGACTGTTTACGAGTTACTCGCCGAAATAGGACTGCCTGAAAGAAATGCTCTCGCCGACCAGGTCGTCACTGTACACGACCCGTGTGCAGTTCGGTTCAGCAGCGAGATCCATACTTCTGCAAGGTCAATAATATCTAAAATCGGGCTCGCTATAAATGAAATGGATCACAGCCGGGAGAATACTGTATGTTGCGGAGAGGGAGGAACCGTCGGTTGCCTTTCACCGGAACTGGCAGGAAGATGGGGTGCGATACGGAAGGACGAAGCCGGAGGTTGCCTGACTGTGACATACTGTGCCGGTTGTACATCCTTCCTTAACCGCATGACGCCGACGATCCACCTTGTAGACCTTATCTTTGAGCCGGAGGCGGCGATGTGCGGAAAGACAAAGACATCACGTGCACCCTTCACCTATCTGAACCGACTCAGGCTGAAGAGACGGTTCAGTAAAATAGTCAATGCGAAGGTCAGTCGCGAGCGTTCTCTGCCGCCCGAAGACATCTCATCTTAAATAATTCAGGGATAAACCTATAGCTGCAAAGATTACTATCCCCTTTATCTATTTTACTTATTGCTTCATTCTATATTACATTTATCTGCAAATGGTCCTACCAACCACCATAGGTTATAGAAATAGTACACGCTTCATACCGGCTATCCACGCCATATCAATAAAGGCGAGACGAATGAAGCAATGAGTAGCCATCGGTTTCGCCGTTCCAGTTCGGAACTCACTTCAGTCCAAATAAACTGCTGCTTCCGCGAGAAGAAAGAACAGACCGGTCTTGCCCATATATATTATGAGCACTCACCGGGGGGCATGGGGCTGGCGCCTCACCTGGTCTGCAAAACCAGTGTCACGGTCAAAGACCTGCCAGCTGAAACGCGGCTTGTCGCACTCATAAGGTGCCGTGGTGGGTTCGATTCCTACTGTCCCCCTCCATCCGCATTTTTACATTTCTTAAAAGCAGCAGTGGTCCTTGAGACGAAAAAGCAGCACTGTCGTAATCGTGGCATCGCCACGCAATATTAATTGGAATAATTAAGGAGGTGCTATATGGATGAAATCCAGCATGCAAGTTTCATGGTGTTGGCGAGTGGTATTCTTGTCGGTATTATTTTCGGCTTCGTGCTTCAGCGGGGCCGATACTGCATGAACTCGGCCTTTAGAGATATCATTTTTCTGGACGACTTCACCCTGTTCCGTTCATACCTTCTCGCACTGATAATCGCCATAATCGGCGCCAACCTGCTCGAAGACTTCGGCTTTATGGGCGATTTCGGACTCAGGAGGCAATCCTTCAATGTCATAGCCAATATGGTCGGCGGATATGTCTTCGGCCTCGGCATCGTAATGGCAGGGGGCTGCGGAAGCGGTATCATTTACAAAGCCGGTGATGGCTATACTTCCGCTCTTGTTGCTGTGCTGGGATTCGCGTCTTCACTTGTCGCTACCTATCACGGGCCTCTTAAACCCGTAATGGATTTTCTAAAAAGCTATAAGGTCCCGTTCGGCAGAGGAGATGACGCCATCGTCAATCCGGCGTTATGGGACCTTGTCGGCGGTCAGTCGATGAAATGGGCGGCAATCGGCGTGATTGCGGCTATTATCATACCTGTCGTTCTCAAGGGGAAGCCTTTCGCTAAAGGTCCGAAAAAAGGCTATTCATGGTCTCTCACCGGCTTGCTGCTCGGATTCATTCTCATATTTGCCCTCTGGGCATCGAATTACTGGGGAGGTCAGACGAGAGGCCTTTCGGCGGCAGGCCCGACAGCAGAGGCCTATCTTGCCCTGACCATGGGCGACAGCATGTCGAAATATGATCCGATGTTCGATTTCTGGGGAATATTCAAAGGCACATGGAGCGCATTATACATATTGGGGATCCCTATAGGCGCCTATATCAGCGCGAAAGGACTCGGCGAATTTAAATTCCAGGCGCCGCCGGCCAATGAACTGATAAG
This sequence comes from Dissulfurispiraceae bacterium, assembly GCA_041477935.1. Taxonomy (GTDB): domain Bacteria; phylum Nitrospirota; class Thermodesulfovibrionia; order Thermodesulfovibrionales; family Dissulfurispiraceae; genus Fen-1308. The sequence goes on from JBGOVD010000085.1 coordinate 2,992, forward strand.
GGTCTTCTGCGGCAGCCTTGTGATGGGCTTCGGCGCGGCAGTTGCGGGAGGATGCACGGTCCGGCCACGCATTGACGGGGGTATCGTCCCTGGCACTGTCAAGCATCGTAGCGACTATATTCATAGTCCTCGGCAACTGGACGATGGTCTATTTCATGTTTATCAAACCTATGAAGGACTGAGACCGATATGGATAGTTATATCTGTTTTGATATGCTGTTTTTGCATCTTCAGGTTGCTTCATAAAGCTCTATATTTTTATAGAGTTAAATTTCGTCATGAGGGAGGACGAGCATGGAGAGTGAGAGCATCTATTCGTATCTGACGCGACGAGGCGTGTCGCGCAGGGATTTCCTGAAGTTCTGCGCAAGTACGGCAGCGACTTTGGGACTCTGTTCTTCCGGGGCCACGCAGATTGCAGAGGCACTGGAAAAGAAACAGAGACCGTCAGTCGTCTGGATGCATTTATCGGAGTGTACCGGAGATTCTGAATCAGTATTGCGCGCAACAAAGCCTACGATCGCGCAGATTGTGCTTGATATCGTTTCTCTTGATTACCACGAGACGTTAATGGCCCCTGCAGGTCATGCCGCCGAGAAGTCACTGCAGGATATCCTCAAGAACAAGAAAGGCCAGTACCTCGCAGTATATGAAGGCGCTGTTCCGATGAAGGACGGCGGAATCTATTGCTGCATCGCAGGCAAGTCGGCTATCCAGATCGTCAAGGAAGTCGCGGCGGGTGCGATGGCTAATATTGCTGTCGGCAACTGCGCCTGTTACGGCGGATTGGCCGCGGCCAGCCCGAATCCTACCGGATGCGTCGGTATCCAGGACGTCATCGGCGGCACAGTAGTCAATATTGCAGGCTGCCCGATGAATTGCGAGAATTTCACTGCCACTATCGTGCATTTCCTCACATTCGGCGCGCTGCCGGAACTCGATGGTCATGGCCGTCCGAAGTTCGCTTTTGGAAAACTGATCCACAACAACTGTGAAAGGCGTCCGCATTTCGATGCCGGTCAGTTTGTCAAGAAGTGGGGCGACGAAGGCGCCAGACAGGGATGGTGTCTTTACGAGATGGGCTGCAAGGGCCCGATGGCGCATCAGAACTGCCCGACCATCAGGTGGAACGGCGGAACCAGCTGGCCTGTTATGGCCGGACATGGCTGCATAGCATGTGCGACCCCCGGCAACTGGGATGCGGCATATCCGTTTTACAAGAGAATGCCTAAAGTTCCCGGTGCGGGAGTTATGGCCAATGCCGACAAGATCGGCCTCGGTGTAGCGGCTGTTGCAGTGGCAGGCGTAGCGGCCCATGCAGCGATCAGGGCAGCCTCAAAAGGCAAAAATAAGGACTAATTAGGGAGGAATAAGGATGGCTAAAATAGTCGTTGATCCCATGACAAGAATTGAAGGACACATGCGTGTCGAAGCCAAGGTTGAGGGCGGGAAGATCGCCGATGCCTGGGTCGCCGGCACCATGTGGCGCGGCCTGGAAGTAATGCTGAAAGGCAGGGACCCGCGGGACGCATGGACGTTTGTTTCCCGTATCTGCGGAGTCTGAACTACCGTTCACTCGACCAGCTCCGTGAGAGCTGTTGAAGCCGCACTCAACATAAACATTCCCGATAACGCAAGAATCATCCGTAATATCATTAACTGCTCGCAGACTATTCAGGACCATGTAATCCATTTCTATCATCTGCACGCACTTGACTGGGTAGATGTCGTAAGCGCCCTCAAGGCCGACCCTGCAAAGACGGCAGCACTTGCATCATCACTGTCCGATTGGCCGAACAACAGCTCAGTTGGTCACTTCAAGGATGTCCATACGAAGTTGAAGACATTTGTCGAGAGCGGCCAGCTCGGTATCTTCGCAAATGGATACTGGGGGCATCCTGCTTACAAGCTCCCGCCCGAGGCGAACCTTATGGCCGTGGCCCATTATCTTGAGGCACTGGACTTCCAGCGGGAGTTTATCAAGATCCACGCCCTTCTCGGCGGCAAAAACCCGCACCCGCAGTCTTACGTCGTCGGCGGTATGGCCATACCTGTCGATCCGAACAGCCAGAATGCACTCAATGCAGGCAGCATCGCGATGATGATGGGTCTCGCACAGAAAGCAAAGGATTTCGTATCGAAGGTATACATCCCTGACCTCCTCGCCATAGCCTCTTTCTACAAGGATTGGGCGGCCATCGGAGGCGGAGTCGGAAATTACCTCTCCTACGGCGAATACCAGAATTCGAACGAACCGAACACAGACAAGACCTGGTTCCCAAGGGGCTATATCAAGAAAAAAGATCTCAGCAAGGTGCTTCCGGTCGATCACATGAAAATGACTGAAGAAGTATCCCGCGCTTGGTATAAATACAAGGGCGGAGACGAGAAACCCCTTCACCCGTGGGTTGGCGAGACTGATCCTAATTACACCGGCCCGAAGCCGCCTTATGAGTCACTCGATCTCGATAAGAAATATTCGTGGGTAAAGGCGATCAGGTATGACGGCGCATCGGTCGAAGTAGGCCCGCTTGCCCGCATGCTTGTTAACTTCGCAGCCGGTCACAAAGAGACCAAGGAAGTCGTAACAATGGTCCTCAAGAAGCTCGGCGTCGGACCCGAAGCCCTCTTCTCTACCCTGGGCAGGACTGCAGGCAGAGGCATAGAGACTGCGCTTGTGGCCGACAAAATGCCTGATTACATCGGCGAACTCGCTGCGAACATGAAAAAGGGCGATCTGAAGACTGCAAACACAGACAAATGGGAACCATCTACATGGCCTGCTGAAGCCAAGGGATATGGCTACCACGAGGCGCCACGCGGCTCACTGTGCCACTGGATTGTAATCAAGGACCAGAAGATTGAGAACTATCAGTGCGTAGTCCCAGGCGGCGTAAATGCATCGCCAAGAGACGCTAAGGGACAGAGAGGTCCTGACGAAGAGGCCCTAATGGGAACCCCGATTGCCGATCCGAACAGGCCGCTAGAGATACAGAGGACGATCCATTCCTTCGATCCCTGCATGGCTTGCGCCATCCATGTTCTTGATGCATTTGGGAAAGAAGTCACAAGCATCAAATTAAGATAGGGAGGAGGCTGCCATGAGTCGAGTCTATGTTTGGGAGTTTCCTGTACGGTTGACGCACTGGCTGCTCGTCCTGAGCATCGTGGTGCTGTCCGTAACGGGATTTTACATCGGCGCCCCTTTCCTTAACGGAGATGCCGACACGCTTATGATGGCGTACATGCGGTTCGTCCATTTTGTAGCTGCCTTCGTCTTTACCGTTTGTGTCGTAGTCAGAATGTACTGGTGGTTTGCGGGCAACAAGTACGCACGCCTCAACCAGTTCATTCCGACAACCAAGGAGAGAATTGACAATACCGCCTGTACGGCAATGTTTTACGCCTTCTGCAAGAAGGAGCTGCCGCACTCTCCGGGACATACCGGCCTCGCCGGGCTTTCGTATTTCTTCCTGTTCTGCCTTTACATCGTTGAGATCGTTACCGGTTTTGCTATGTACAAGGAAGCGATGGGAGGAGGAGTTTTATGGACGCTGCTGGGCGGCTGGTCGCTCGGCATTATGAGCGTTGCATATCAGAGGCTATTCCACCATCTGGTCAAGTGGGTCATCGGACTTTTCGTGATAGCACATGTTTACATCTCATGGCACAACGACCTCATCGAGAGGAATGGCCTGATAAGCTCAATATTCAGCGGTTACAAAAATATGGAGGATGGTCATTAATTTGTCGACTTTGCTTTTGGGACTGGGAAATGTCCTGATGAAAGATGAGAGGCTTGGGGTCCATGCGGTCAAGACCATCAAGGAGAGGTATGACTGCCCTCCTGAACTTGAAATTGTAGATGGCGGCACATTGGGCCTCGACCTCCTTCCTCTGTTCGAACAATTCGAAAGAGTAGTCATTGTCGACGCGGTGAATTTTGGCAGGGAGCCTGGTTATATCGGTGTACTAGAGGATGACCAGATCCCTGCCGTAATTTTTTCGAAGCTTTCTGTCCACCAGATCGGTCTTGCTGATCTCATTTCGGTTGCAAAGCTTAAAGGCGTAATGCCTTCCAAAATATGCGTGGTAGGCATGCAGCCCTCTTCCATCGATTTTACCTTAGGCCTTGAAATGTCGGACGTGGTTAATGCTAATATAGATAAAGTGATCGACGTGACGATCGACAAGCTGAAGGAGTGGAAGATAGAATGTGCCTTGCGGTCCCCTCAAAAGTAATCAATATAAACGACCTTCTTGCGACCGTTGATGTCTTTGGCGCCCGCAGGGAGGTCAGCCTTATGCTTCTGCCTGAAGAGGCCCAGATTGGCGATTATGTGCTTGTCCATGCGGGCTTTGCAATCCAGAAAATAGA